>NZ_JBJKOD010000008.1:0-76341 GCF_045765065.1 Winogradskyella sp. 4-2091 | reverse complement strand
GAATACCTAAACAACGCGGAAATAATAGAGCTTTAGGAGTTTGGCTGGCTCAAATAAAATGCGCGCTTAATGAAGGAACGAAAAAATCTTTACCAGAATGGAAAATTGAAATACTAAAAAAAGAAGGAATAATTTAATTGAAATAAAAATTCAGAACCAACGTTTTAGAGCTGCAGGTGATGCGAGTAAATTAATTTATCTCCTCAATTTATTTAGAGAAATGATTGAGAAGATTGAGAATGAGTAGTTGATTATATTAAAAACCTAGAAAACGAAAGAACCTTTTAAAAAAACCATCTTTCTTGCCATCTGTTGATTCTACTTCAGATTCTTCTATTATTTCCTGCTTAGTATCTTGTTGAAATTCTATAATAAATACACCAAAATTGTCTAATGTTTTGTGAGGATTACCATTATTTAGCGTCATTGGAAACGAGATTTTTGAAGAACTTTCAGTTGTTCCCATTTTTAAAATGGCATTAAAGTTCTCAATATCTCGAATCTTATATGTTACCCCTTCTTTTATATTATAATTAGAAAAATCTACCACAACATCTTCTTCCTTTTTATTAAACACTACAACCCTATAGGTATTAGGTTTATACGCATTTTGTGTGATATCTAAAACAGGATCTAAATCAAATGCTTTAAAACTCATCCATTGACTATTGGCATCCAAATTAATTTTAGATTGCCAGCTTTTCAGCGTATATGCTTCTGTTTTAGAGCGTCTAAACGCACTTCCTTTTTTAGTGAAATACAAATTATTATTAAAATTCCATTGCTGAGGACTAAGACTAAAAAGATGTATATAACCAGAATAGATCTTATTATTAGTAAAGGTTAATGATTTGGCATATGCAATTCTCATCGCATTATTTCTACCTAAAATAGTATTATTATCAACCAATACATTTTCTACTGGTGCGCCTTTATGAAAACCTATAGTTAGCGAGGCAGCATCTCCATTTATTACATTAGATTTAAAATCAGTATTGTGATATAATATATTGTTTTTTACTACAATATTTTTCGCAATATTAACACCATCTCTATCGTCAGTAGCTACAATAATATTATCTACAGTTCTATAATTTGAAGGTAGACCACTATTAAAAATTACATTATTGTCTAAAGTAACATTCTTTACCCAATCGGTTTTTGCATGTTTAGTAGCAGACCAAACTTCCACACCTTTGTAATAATTATTAAAAATAATATTGTCCTTTAGTACTCTGGTTTCTGTATCACTATTATTCTGAACATAAAACCCCTCACCTGCTCCTTTTCCTTCTGGTGTTAGTGTGCCATTATTAAAAACATAGCAATTTGCAATTAACGTACCTCCTGTATTTTTCCAAGTACCAAAACCAAGACCTGGATTGTTATAAATCATTAAATTAATGAACTTACAATTTTCGCCTATAAGATGATTAATACCTGCTACTCCAGCTTTAAGACCATCTTTTTCACCTATTTGCCTAGATAATTCGCCTAACCAAGTTATTTCAAAATTCTGAAATATAACACGCTTACTTCTTACTTTTAAGGTTTGTTGTTCCGTAGATTTTACATTGCCATTTAATACAACTTTATCTGTGTTAAAAGCACTTACTGTGATGTATTGGTTTTCTATTGTAGAATTTAAAGTACAAGAATAGCGACCATTATAAATACCTTCATGCAACCAAATAGTATCATTTCCATTAACAATTTCAGAAGACTGACTTAAAGCCGTTTGCAAATCCCAAGGGTTTTGTAAACTTCCATTCCCTAGATGAGATCCTGGTGTTTCTGTGTGATCCTTTGGAAAAACATGAAATTCTTGTTGTGCAATTACAACTAAAAACCCAAAACTAAATACTAATGATAATAATAATTTCTTCATGGTTTTAATTTTGCAATTACTATACCAATGTAAAAAAGAAGTGTTTGGCAGAATAAGTATATAGTATTAAAACAATTTATTTACTTCATCAAAATCTAATCCACCATAATTACCAGAACTCATTAATAGCAGTGATTTGTTATCAAAATTCTGAGAGAATAAAAAGTCTTTAAATTCCTCCGGATTCGTGTAAATAATTAAATCATCACGCTCAAAAGCATTTGCAATTTGGTCTTTAGTAACCTCATCTAACTTTTTAATTTCAACAGCATGTGGTGAATAAAATACGACTGCCACATCTGCTGCATCTAGAGCACCTTTATATTCTTTAAGAAATTCTGCATTTAAGCTACTATAGGTATGCAACTCTAAACAAGCCACCAACGTTCTATCGCTATATTGTTCTTTAACGGCTTTTGTGGTTGCTTCCACTTTACTAGGCGAATGGGCAAAATCCTTGTAAGCTACACTTGATTTAGATTCTGCAATTTTCTCTAATCGCTTGCTTGCACCTTTAAAAGTAGAAATAGCTTCGTAGAAATCTTCTTCATCAATTCCCATGTGTTGGCAAATCCATTTGGCACCAGCTAAATTGTTTAGGTTATGTGCACCAAAAACTTCAATTGGCATTGGTCCTTCTGGTGTTTCTAGTAACGTTTCTCCATTTTCAACTGTATATTCTGGAGTAGCATAAGCAATTTTTCTAATTTGATTTTCTGAGGCCTCAACAACGCGTTTCACTTCTAAATCTTCTTCATTATAATTAATGCTTCCACCTGTAACAATTGAATCTACAAAAATGCTAAACTGCTCTACATAGTTGTCATACGTCGGAAACACATTAATATGATCCCAAGCAATACCGCTTAACAACGCAATATTAGGTTTGTATAGATGAAATTTTGGTCGTCTGTCTATTGGCGAACTTAAATACTCATCGCCTTCTAAAACAATAAAATCATTATGTTCCGTAAGTTTTACCATGACGTCAAAACCTTCAAGCTGTGCACCTACCATATAATCTACATCCTTATCATGGTAATGCAAAACGTGCAGTATCATTGATGTAATTGTTGTTTTTCCATGACTTCCTCCAATAACTACACGAGTTTTGTGTTTGGATTGTTCATATAAAAATTCTGGATAGCTGTAAATTTTCAAACCCAATTCTTGGGCTTTTAGCAATTCAGGATTATCAGCTTTAGCATGCATACCTAAAACAATCGCATCTAAATTAGACGTAATTTTTTCGGGATACCAACCAAAGGTTTCTGGTAATAATCCTTTGGCTTCTAATCGTGATTTTGAAGGGTTAAAAATTTCATCATCACTGCCTGTGACGTTATAACCTTTATTGTGAAGTGCTAAGGCTAAATTGTGCATTGCTGCACCACCAATTGCTATAAAATGTACGTTCATTGTATAATTTGTATACCGTAAAAATACTATTTATAATTCAGGATTTACAGCCAAACTATTAAACAATTTTGCCTTTGTAGAAAAATATTTATTCTGAATTTGAAACGCTTTTAATTGACCATCGATTAATTTTGATTCGCGCGAATTAACCAAAAACAATGAACTTTCACCTAGTTCAAATTTGCGCTCTTCTGCTGTTAGCATAAGTTGATAATCAGATACCATTTCAGTTGTGATTTCATTTTGAATCGTATAAGACTGCAATTCTTTTTTCAGAGCATTTATTTTATTTTGAAGATTTACCTTAGTTGCACTTATTTCAAACTCTGTATCTTGAATTTTGATTTTTGCTAATTTTAAATCGCCACGTTCTTTCCTTAAAAACAAAGGGAAACTTACATTTAGTCCTCCTTTATATTCTGCAGTATTGAAAGTTCTAGCCACATCTGGATTTTCCGTAATAAAATTATAATCTACGCCAATTTTTGGTAAAAGCTTATTAGACTTTAATCTTTTATCTACCTGTAAACTTTCAAGTTTATAATCTAAAGACATCATTTTTGGATGTGAATTTAGAAACACTTCATCATTCTCTAATTGATTGATGCTAAATGTAGCATCTATAATCGCTTCGGAATTTACATCTGGAATTACATTTGGCTGCAGTTCTACAGGAATATTATTCTCTAGCCATAAATAGTTAGACAATTCTAACGTTGCCTTCATTAACGCTACTCTTGCCTGCTCTAAGCCCAACTTTCTATTATTTACCGCTATTCTCGCTTCTGTGGCATCAATATTTGCGTTTTCGCCCACTTCTACGCCTTTTTTAATTCCTAAATAACGTTGTTCTGCATTGCTAAGAATATTTTCAAAAAGCTTTAGTTCATTGTAAGCTTGCAACCATTTAAAATAAACGAGTGATGCATCGTACAAAATGTTATTAACGTAAATATCACGATCTAAAATGGCTTGCTCCTTATATAATTTAGATTGTTTTAGAGATGCCATTCTATTATTGATTAAAAAGCCTTGTCCCAATTGTACAGAAACACCTGCACTGTACAAACCATCTTCTGGCACAAATGCTTCAGGATTTAGATAATCTCCAGAGTTTTCATCAAATGTAGCTTTCAATTCAACACCATACCATGTTGGTATTTTAAAAGTTCCGTTAAGCTTATCATAATAGGTTGTGTTTTTAAATTGCTTTTTAGCATAATCTACTTCTAACTTAGGATCGAATGCTCCACGAGATTTTAGAAGCTTTGCTAAACTTTCATCTATAACTAATTCTGCTTGTTTTACAACAGGATGAAACTTCTTAACATAACCCAAATACTCATCAAAACGCAACACATTTTGCTGCTCTATAGTTTGAGAGCATGCCATGGCATTAGCACCAAATAATACTATAAAAAGTAAAAATTGTTTCATTATTTCTCTTTAGATTTTGCAGTAGCTTCTGGTTGATAATAATTTGGTGGAAATCCATTTAACTGTCTCCATAACTCAAACCAAATAGGCACATCTTCTAAGAGTGCCATCGTGCGCGCACCAGAGCCTGCTCTTATAGCATCTGGCCATTTTTGGTCTTCTTCATCTGGTGCTAAGAGTACTCTAAATTTTCCGTTAGAGCTTATGAAATTTTCAACGGCCACCACTTTTGCGCCATAAGTTCCGTAAGACACATTTGGCCATCCACTAAATACAATTGCTGGCCATCCATCAAACTGTACACGCACTTTTTCGCCAATATGTAGTAATGGTAAATCTATTGGCTCTACAAATGTTTCTACTGCTAAATCTACTTGTGCTGGCATAATACCAACTAAAGCTTCGCCTTCCTTAAAGGTTTGGCCTACACCTCCTCTAATGGCTTTATTTATGTAACCATCGTATGGTGCTTTAATAAATCTTAAATCGTTTCTCATCTGGTAATTAGAATATTCATTATCTAATTTAGAGACTTGCGCTTCTGTATCAAACTGACTAGACTGCGCTGTAAATTTATCACTTTGAGCTTTTGAAATTTTATCGGCATAGGTTGCATTTACTCTAGAAATTTCTACCTGTGCATTAATCACTTGATTTTTACTTGCTAATAACTTATTCTCTTGAGAAATTAACTTTGCTTCCGTTTCTTGAAGTTTTAATCTAGCATCTTCAACATCTTTTGTGGCTTTAAACCCTTCTTGCTCTAAAGTTTCGGTTCTGTTGTATTTTGATTGCGCAATTCTAATATTTGTTTTGGCTGCTTCAAAATCAATACTGTCACTTTTTACTTTTAATTTAGACTGAAGATATTTGTTTTTAGCTTGTTCTAATTTTAAATTTCGTTCGTTAGCCAAAGCAGCAATTTGTCTATCTAATGCTTTTACTTTTTCACTATAAGAACCAACAGACTGCGCTTTTGCATCGCGTTGTTGTGCTGTACGCTCTACCAAATTAGGATCAAAATACGCACTTTTTATTTCTGATATTTGCATTATGGTATCTCCTTTTGAAACAAAATTTCCTTCGCGTACAAACCATTTTTCAATTCTTCCTGGAATTGGCGACTGAATGGTTTGAGGTCTTTGATCTGGAGTTAAAGTTGTTACTTGCCCACTACTCGTTATATTTTGAGTCCAAGGCAAAAACAAGATAATAATCCCGAAAATTGCAAAAGCACCCAAAAAGCGATTAAAATAACTGAAATATTTAGCGTGAAAAACACGCTTACCTGATTTAGACGTAGTAATGTCTACAGATTTATTTAACTGATTATGAGATATATTTAGCATGGTTATACGTTTTTTATGGAAGCTCTTCCTTTATCTAGTAAAATGTGCTCGTTACATTTCTCTTTCCAGTTCTTACTAGTGCTTACTACTATTAATGCCCAAGGTCGACTCTTATCTGTTAAATAATTAATGATACTTTTCATTTCAACTTGGTTAAATCGGTCTAATGGATCTTCAAGAATTAATACTTTAGGCTCTTTTATAATGGCTCTTGCCAATATTAGTTTTTTAGCTACTGTAAAAGACAATTCATTTCCTTCTGCATTTATTACTGTTCTCAATCCTTTTGGTTGATCTCTTATAAAAGTGGTTAATCCTACTTTATCTAATACATGATGTATTTTTTCATCTGATATAGTTGAGTTTCCAAAGGTTAAATTCTCTTTAATTGTGCCTTCAAAAGTTGATTCTTGTGACAACGACATGCCTAAATGCGACCTGTAATAATTAGTCATTATATGATTTAGAGAAGTATTATTGACGTAAACATTCCCAGAAGTTGGCTGATTTATTCCTAAAATAATTCGGAATAATGTAGATTTTCCTGAGCCACTTTCTCCACTAACTAATATTCTACTTTTCTTATTAATCTTTAAAGATATATTCTCTAGTATTGGCTTTTCTCTATCTGGTACTTCATATGACACATTGTCTAATTCAATCTCCATACCTTCATCAAATAGAGGCTTATCTCCATGTTGACTTTCAATATCCTTATCTACGATTTGACCAATTTTCTCAATTGATGTTAAAACGTCATAAAAAGATTCTAAACCTAATATTAGCTTTTCTACAGATGCTATAACGAGTAGAATAATAATTTCTGCAGCAACAAATTGCCCAATATTCATTTCTTGATTTAAAACGAGTAATCCACCTATAAGTAATAATCCTGCAGTGACGATAACCTTAAACCCAATCATCTGCACAAACTGAATAACAAGTATTCTAAAATGACTTTCTCTGGCTTTTAAATAATCTTCAACCAAATCATCATTTTTATTAATCGCTAAACTCGTTTTACCAGATAATTTAAAGCTAATAACGGTTCTTGCCACTTCTTGTATCCAATGCGCTACTTTATACTTATGCTTAGATTCTAACAAGCTTGTATCCATTCCTTTTTGAGCGGTAAACTTAAATACCACATAGATTAGCAAAAGCAATAAGAAACCAAAAGCAATAAAAAACGGATGATAAAATGATAATAGTATCAGCGCAAAAATAATCTGTAATACTGCTGCAGGAATATCAACTAAAATCTTTGCTAATCCCTTTTGAATATTTAATGTATCAAAGAAACGATTGGCTAATTCTGGCGGATAATGATTTCGAATTTCGTTCATTTTAATCTTTGGAAAACGATACGTAAATTCAAAAGATGCTCTGGTAAATATACGTTGTTGAATGGTTTCAATAATTCGCATTTGCATCAACTGAAGTATACCAACAAAAGCGACACCCAAAGTTACTAATACTACTAAAACAATCCAAGACGTACTTACTTGTGCACCTTGAATTAAGTTAATAATAGCTTGTATTCCTAAGGGTAATGTCAGTGCCAAAATTCCAGAAAAAATGGCATAATATATAACCTGCAGCAAGTCTCTTCTTTCTAATTTTAGCAAACCTACAAGTCGTTGCCAAGGAGACATAATTTCTTTAGTATTCATAATGTTTACTTGCTAATTGCATTAAAAGTGAGTTCTTTAAAAAAATCTGTAGGAGAAACTTTATCGTTACAATCTGTAATAGATTTAAAATGATCTTTTAGAAAATGCTGATGTAATGCTCCTTCTAAAATGGTACTTGCTAAACTTGTAGGAAATTTATAATCTGGATTAATGGCATTAATAATATCACTAATTCGTGTTATCAACCGTTTGTAGACCACAAAATAACCTTCCATGTTTTCACTATCTACTTCTTTAGTTAAATAGGATTTTGAATATTCGTTAATAATAATTTTATTCAGCACAATCTCATTAATGTGCGTAAATGTATCATCTTGTTCTATTGACTTTGTTACAATTTCTATAGCTCTTAATAATTGCTCTGTTTTATCTGGCATGTTAAACGTAGAAAACACCATTTGGTACTCTATCCAAGCCCAATACCAAGAGGTTAAATATAGCAATAGCTTATGTTTACTTTCAAAATAACGGTAAACTGAGCTCTCGTTAGAACCTATCTTTGCGCCTAGTTTTTTAAACGTAAAATTGTCAAAACCAATCTCATCAATTAGCAAAATACTATGCTCTATGATGCGCTTTCCTAAGCTTGAAGATTCAGGATCTTTTATATAAATTTTATCTGGAACAGCTATTTTTAAATTTGAAAGTAAACTTTTCATATAAAATAATTTACTTGCAAATATAATAGTATTACTATTAATTTTGAGTTTTTAACAATTAATTAGCATCTTATATTTAAGACGACGAACCAAAAACAATACTATAACGTGATTTTACAGCTTAGAAATTGCTGTTTTCTCTTCTTGAAACACCTCAATATCTGGCAAACCTGAAATTGCCTTATCAATCCAAACTAATGCTTCATCTTTATTCTCTCTATGCTTATAGATTTGTGCCAAGCGATAATAAGCCCATTCTTTTGGCACACCATCTTTTGCTGAGTGATTTTCGATATAGGCTTTTAGCATAGTCTCGCCTTTATCTAACTGAATATTATAATCTGCACACACTTTACCTATTTGGTAATGCATAGCGTTTCGTTGGTGTTTGTCCTTTGCTTCTTCTATATTACCAATCGCTTTTTCGGGTTGTTCTTGGCCTTCATAGAAATTGGTTAACTTCTCGTAACACGTTTCAGAACCACCAATTTCTATCGCAAGTTTATAATTTTTTTCGGCCAATTCTGGCTCATCATCATATTCATAAACATATCCTTTTGCTAAGTAGCCATCTACTTTAGATAATTCTTCTAATTGCTTCGCATACATCAAAGCTTTTGAAAAACTTCCACCAACAATACCTGGCAGCGACACATACAATTCTACCAATGCCCAACGCGTTTCTATATGGTTTGGGTCTAATTGTGCAGCTTTTAAAAATGCTTTTTTAACATCTCCTATAATGCCTAAAGCCTCAATTTTACTAACACTCAGCGCTTTCATTCCCAAAGCACCTCCATACTTATAATGGTAATTTGCATTCTCTGGGCGTTTCTGTTTTAATTTTTGGTATTGAACAATAGCTTCATCCCATTTTTTCTGATAACCATAAGCATCACCTAGAAGTTCTATAGCTTCTAAATCACTAGGATTGGATGCTATAAATGTTGTCATTTCCTTTTGCGCCTTTACATATTCTTTTTTCCCAATGTAGGCTTCTGCATTCTCAATAGAACTTTGAGAATAACAAAATGATGATAGTAATAAAATAAATAGAAATTTAGACATAGACGTTCAAAACATTTTAGCAAATATATAATTTAATAACGCTTGGTTTCCTCAACAAATTGTTAACTTCACTCAACGAAATGAGACTTATACTCATTACTACTGTTTTTGGAATACATTTTGAATGTATTTTGTTGAAAATTAATAACCATGAAACATTATTTCACAATACTCATGCTCATCTGTTTTGCTTCTTTTTCTAATGCTCAAAATGACTTTAAAAGTCAATGGGAAGCCGTAGCTAAACTTGAAAATGAAGGTCTTACAAAAAGCGCTTATGATAGCGTTGAAACAATTTATGAGAAAGCAAAAAAAGCAGATAACAAACAGCAAAGCATCAAAGCACTCTTACATATAAGCAAATACATGTTAACGCTTGAAGAAGATGCACAACTCAACATTGTTAAACGTTTTAAATCTGAAATTGAAGCCACATCAGACCTAGCTGCAAAACACATTATGGAGAATATGTTAGCAACTATGTACTGGCAGTATTATCAGCAAAACCGTTGGAAATTTTATAACAGAAGTAAAACGTCTGAAAAAGTTAGTGATGATTTTAGAGCTTGGGATTTAGAAACAATTTTTAAAGAAATTCATACCTACTATCAATACTCATTAGAGAATGGCATTTTACTTCAGTTAGAGTCCTTAAATAAATACAGCACTTTAATACATCAACAAGACAACTCTATAGATTACAGACCAACACTATATGATTTATTGAGTCATAATGCACTAAGCTTTTATAAATCTGATGAAAACAGCATTACACAACCAGCTTACAAATTCACTATAAGTGATGAAGACTTTATTGCGGATAGTGAAACTTTTATTAATGCTAATTTATCCTCTAAAGACACGTTATCGTTACAACGAAATGCATTAAAAATCTATCAGAATTTAATCAAATTTCATAGAAAAGACAAAACAACCAAGGCCTTTGTAGATATCGATATTAAGCGACTTAATTTTGTGAAAGAACATGCCGTTTTTTCTAATATAGACGAATTACTTCTAAAAACTTTAAAGTCTAAGTCTGAAGAATTAAAATCTTCAGAATTATCTGCATTATATGATTATGAAATTGCTATAGTTTATAAAAATCAAGGTTACTTATACTCTAGTGATAATGACAACAAGGATATAAAAGCTGCTCAACGCTGGAAGCTGAAAGATGCTATTGATATCTGTAATTCGGTAATTTCAAAATATCCTAAAAGTATAGGAGCGCAAAAATGCGAAGTTTTAATAGAGCAAATTAAATTGCCTAGTTTACAATTAAACGCAGAAGAATTTACAAGTATTTCATCGTCTTCAAAAACCTTAGTTACTTATAAAAATCTAGAGCATTTAAAATTTGAAATTTATAAAGTTTCTCAAAACCAGCTTAAACGCTACAACTCGTCATATAGAGCAGACAAAAAGAAAGCGTTTTTTAATAGACTAAAAATTTATGAAACATTTAGTACAGCTTTAAAAACGGAAGGTGATTATCAAGAACATAATACAGAAATTGTTTTACCAAAATTAGGCAATGGTTTATATCTCATAAAAGTTACCACAAAGGCAGATGATAATGTATTCGCGGTAACTCAAGTTCAAATTACCAATATTGCGTTAGTAGAAAGTGACGATAATGACATAAAGCTTTACCAAGTTATAGACAGAAGTAACGGTAAGCCTTTTGAAAATGCAAAAGTAGAATTAACATATTCTGACAACAGAAGCAACAAACGTTATACTAAAAATTACACTACAGATAGATTTGGAAAATTTAAGTTTAATAAAGATGACAAATACTATAGCGACGTAGAAATTAAAGTCAATGCAAAAGATGACACAGGTTATTTTGGTGCGTATTCTATAAACCGTGGGTATAAGCAAACTACTAACAACGTTACGCAGTACCACAATTTCCTGTTTACAGATAGAAGCATTTATAGACCTGGACAAACAGTTTACTTTAAGGGAATTGCAACTAAATCCACAAATGGAAAAACAGAAGTTTCTGCAGATGAGGCAGCAAAAATTAGATTAAAAAATGTAAATGGTGAAGTGGTCAGAGAACTTTCATTAAAGACTAATGAATTTGGCTCAGTGCATGGCGAGTTTATTTTACCAAATAATGGATTGACTGGCAATTATACTATTGATTTGTTTTCTAACAACTCTACTTACTCCTATATTTCAGTTGAAGAATATAAGCGACCAAAGTTTAAACCAGAATTTCAATCCATTACAGAGACCTACAAAGTAAATGACAGTATTATTATAAAAGGTACTGCAATCGCTTTTGCCGGAAGCAACATTACAGACGCACAAGTGGTGTATCGTGTTAAACGAAATGTAAGGTTTCCTAGTTGGTATTATTGGAGACGACCTTATTTTAATTCTGAAGCTCAAGAAATTACGTTTGGAGATACAAAAACAAATGAAAAAGGTGAATTTGAAATAATATTCAAAGCCTTACCAGATGAAAGCATTTCTCAAGATAATTTACCAATATTCAATTACGAAATCACAGCTGATGTTACTGACATAAATGGCGAAACACGATCTACGTCTACTATAGTTAATGTTGGTTATCATTCAATGACTTTAAATATTGTTGCACCTCAAAAAATTGATAAAAGCAAGAAGGAAATTGAATTTAGCTTAGCGACTCAAAATCTAAATGGAGAATTTGCACCTGCACAAGGTGAAATAAAAATTTACAAACTAAATGCACCAAACCGAGTTTTAAGAACAAGATCTTGGCCAGCACCAGATTACCAAGTCCTATCTGAGGAAGAATTTAAAACCTTATTTCCACATGAAGCTTATGATGATGAAAACCAATTAACAAATTGGACAAAAGGAGAAGAAGTTTTTAGCACTACATTTAATACTGAAAAAGACAAAACCATAATCTTAAAAAAATTGAATAAATGGGATTCTGGTCAATATATTATAATCGCAGAAAGCAAAGATAAATTTGGGCAAACTATAAAAGATCAAATCTTTACGTCATTATTTAGCCACAAGGATAAAACAGTTGCAGACAATCAATTATATGAAGCGTACTTAGACCAAACCAGTTATAAAATCAATTCTATAGCAAAACTAACATTAGGTTCTGCTGCTAAAGATATCACTGTAACTGTTGAGATTGAGAAAGAGGGTAAAATTATAATGACCCAATTAGTACAGCTTAAAAATTCTAAAAAAACCATCACAATTCCTGTTTTAGAAAATGATTTAGGAGGCTTTATAGTACACACCTCATTTGCCGCTTTTAATGAATTTAAATCTCAAAGTTTTAATATCAATGTGCCATTTCCTAAAACTGACTTAGAAATTGAAACGACTACATTTAGAGATAAGCTTCAACCAGGACAAGACGAAACGTGGAGTTTTAAAATTAAAGGTCCTAAAGGCGATAAAGTTTCTGCGGAATTATTAGCAAGCATGTACGATGCGTCTTTAGATGAGTTTAAGCAACATAATTGGAGTTTTTACCCAATAAACAATCCTAACTATTACCCAAGAATTTATAAGAATTCTCGAGAAAGTTTTGGGAATACTAACTTTAGGATGTTTAACCATTTTAGCACAAATGCTAGCCAACCTTACCAAAATTATGACCAATTGAATTGGTTTGGATTTTATTTTGGGAATAATAGTTATTTGAGACGAGGCTATTCAAACATGAAAAAAATGGCTGCTCCAGAAGCCGCACTAGTTAGTAATTATGCTGTGGAAGAATCTGAAATGGAATTTGGGCGTGAAGACTTAAGTATGGACACTAAAGATAGTATATCCGGTTCTATAGATGGAATTGGAATAAATCTGAACGAAAAAAACAGCAGTACTTCAAATGATCCCTTAAAAGGAAAAGCTGACAATATTATCCAAATAAGAAAAAACCTCAATGAAACCGCATTTTTCTTTCCTCAATTAAGAACTGATTCAGAGGGTAATGTTAGTTTTAACTTTAAAGCACCCGAAGCTTTAACCACATGGAAATTGCAACTATTAGCACACACAAAAACTTTAGAAAGTGCTGTAACCCAATTAGAAACCGTTACTCAAAAAGAGTTGATGGTTATACCGAATACACCTCGATTTTTAAGAGAAGGTGATAAAATTAGAATTAGCACTAAAATTGCCAATCTTACGGAAAATGCTTTAGATGGTGTTGCACAATTACTACTTACAAATCCAACTACAGGTCAATCAATTGACGGTGAATTATCAAATGCCTATAATGATCTCGGCTTTAAAGTTGAAGCTAAAGGTAATACGCAGGTAACTTGGAATTTGGTAATCCCAAAAGGCATACCAGCCGTAGAATATAAAATCATTGCCAAAGCCGGAAACTTTAGTGATGGTGAGCAAAATGCATTACCTGTTTTAAGTAACAGAATGCTGGTTACGGAAACTATGCCAATGTGGATTCGTTCTAACCAAACAAAAACATTCACTTTAAATAAATTAAAGAAAAACACGTCTTCGACTTTAACACATCATAAGTTAACATTAGAGATGACATCTAATCCGGCTTGGTATGCTGTTCAGGCATTACCATATTTAATGGAATATCCTTATGAGTGCAACGAGCAAACGTTTTCAAAATATTACGCAAATGCGTTGGCGCAGCATATTGTAACATCTAACCCTAAGATTGAAGCTGTTTTTAATCAATGGAAATCAACAGATGCTTTATTAAGTAATTTAGAGAAGAATCAAGAATTAAAATCATTATTGATAGAAGAAACGCCTTGGTTACGTGATGCACAATCTGAAACCGAACAGAAGAAAAGAATTGCATTATTATTTGATCTTAACAGAATGAATAATGAATTGCAATCTGATGTTAGTAAATTAAAGAATAACCAACATAGCTCAGGCGCTTGGCCTTGGTTTAATGGCGGCCGCGATAATCGTTTCATTACACAACATATTATAGCTGGTTTTGGGCATTTAAAACAATTGAACGTCGCAAACAACAATAGTGAAGACGTCATAATAAAAAAGGCTATTGGTTATTTAGATAAACAATTTGTGCAAGAATACAAGGACATAAAAAAATATAATAAAAATGCGGATTTAGAAAAGGACCATTTATCGCAAATGCAATTGCACTATTTGTATACAAGGAGTTTTTATCCCGAAATTAAAGCCTCTAAAGAGGTTCAGAAAGTCTTAGACTATTACCATTCGCAGATTCAAAAATATTGGTTAAAACGTTCATTGTATGCAAAAGGTTTAATGGCCTTAGCTGTAAACCGCATGAACGATTCTAAAACGGCTGGCAAAATTGTAAAGTCCTTAAAAGAAAATAGTATTACGTCTGAAGAATTAGGGATGTACTGGAAAGCAAACACCAACTCTTGGTATTGGTACCAAGCACCAATTGAAACCCAAGCTTTAATGGTTGAATTATTTTCGGAAGTTGGACATTTAATTCAAGATAACACCAAGAATCTAAATGACATAGACAACCTAAAAATTTGGCTGCTAAAAAACAAACAGACAAACCGATGGAAAACGACTAAAGCAACAACAGAAGCTGTCTATGCTTTATTACTACAAGGTAGTGATTGGCTAAGCGTAACAGAACAAGTTGATGTTACGGTTGGAAATGAAAATATTTCGCCAGAAACATTAGATCATGTAAAAGTTGAAGCTGGTACAGGCTACTACAAAACATCATGGAATGGCTCTGAAATTAAACCAGAACAAGCTGATGTAACGATTACTAAAAAAGGAGAAGGTATAGCTTGGGGAGCAATGTACTGGCAGTATTTTGAAGATTTAGATCATATAACCTCAGCAGAAACACCTTTAAAATTAAGTAAGAAATTATTCTTGAAAAAGAATACAGACAAAGGTGAAGAAATTACCGAAATCACAAAAGATTCAAAATTAAAAATTGGCGATTTAGTAAGAGTAAGAATTGAATTAAGAACCGATAGATCAATGGAATTTGTGCACCTTAAAGATATGCGAGCGTCTGGCCTAGAACCAATAAATGTTTTATCTCAATACAAATATCAAGATGGTTTAGGTTATTATGAAAGCACAAAAGATGCAGCTACTAATTTCTTTATGGATTATTTACCAAAAGGTATTTACGTATTTGAATATGACTTACGCGTTAGTAATGCAGGTGATATGAGTAACGGCATTAGTACTATACAAAGTATGTATGCACCTGAATTTAGCAGTCATAGTGAAGGCATTAGAGTTATAGTTGACTAAAAACTTAATTGATCTTTAAATATATAGGATTGTCTTCTGGAGATTTCAATTTCTTCTCCAGAATTCATTTCAATTTTCAGTTTACCATTAAACCAAGACACCACTTTATTAACATGATTAATATTAATAATCTGCTGACGGTTGGCTCTAAAGAAAACATCTTGAGGTAGCTTCTCTTCAATTTGAGCCAATGATTTATAAATTAACGGCTTGTTGTCATCAAAAAAGACTCTAGTATAGTTACCTACAATTTCAAAAAGTGAGATGTCTTTAACTTTTACAAGCCAACAATTGTCACCATCTTTTATAAAGATTTGTCGGTCTAGATTATAACCTTCCTGTTTTGGTGTTGAGGATGTACCAGAATTTGCTTTTTCTAAAACTTTAGTAATTGTACTTGAAAACCGTTTTTGACTAATTGGTTTCAACAAATAATCAAAAGCATTGTATTCAAAAGATTTAATAGCATACTCATCAAAAGCGGTTGTAAAAATGGTTATTGGGACTTCATCTAACATTTCTAAAAGTTCAAAACCATCCTTTTCTGGCATATTGATATCTAAAAATAATAAATCGGGATTACTTTTATTAATTAAGGTAAACCCATCATCTACATTTTCCGCTTCACCTATAAACTCTATCTCTTTGTGTGCCTTAAAAAGTTCTTTTAACTCATTACGAGCTAAACGAGAATCTTCAACAATAACGGCTTTTAAGGTGTTCATACTAAAGGCATTTTAATAGTTGCTACTACGTTGTCTTCTTTTTCTTTTAATGTAAATTTGGCGTTTTTACCATAGAGTAATTCTAAGCGCTTCTTTATATTTTGCAGGCCAACTTGCGTAGAATTTTCACTATTTCTAAGTTTTCCTGAATTGATAATTTCTATTTGTAATAATTCATTTTTTATTGTTGTAGACAACTTCACCTCTCCACCTTCTTTTAAGTTTGAAATACCATGCTTAAGAGCATTCTCTACAAGCATCTGAATAATCATTGGTGGTATTTGCTTATTTAAAGTTTCGGGATCTATTTCTGTTGTGAACTTTAATCTATTTTCAAATTGAATTTTAGAGATCTCTACATAATTTTCAACCATTTCTAATTCATCTTCTAATGTAATAGAATTGACTTCACTTTTAGTTAATGAATACCTTAAAGTTTCAGACAAACTAGTTAACATACCTCTAGCTTTAGTGACATCTTCTAACATTAATCCACGAATGTTATTTAGGCTATTAAACATAAAATGCGGATTTATTTGCCCTTTTAGTGTATTGAGTTGCGATTCTTTAAGATTCGCTTCTAGCTGTAACTGTCTTAATTTAATAGTATTGATGTGATGCACTAATTTCAATGTTAAGACCACAAATAACCACACTAGAAAATAGGCAAGAAAATGTGGAACATTCGTTAACTTTTGAACGAGTGTTAAATTAACACCTTCATTTAAATAATACTGAACTGGAATACCCAATAATGGCCAAAGTAAAAAATTATAAATAACTTGAGTAACTAAAACTACACCAATCAACTTATACACATCTACCTTGGTGTAATTACCAATGTCAAAAAAATTCTCTATAAAAAACAAGATGATAAAAGACAACAAATAACCCAATAATCCACAAAGCACGCCTTCTACAATAAGGTAATTTGTGTAGTTAATTGGAATATCACCTGCATAAGATATTTTATCTATTGTTAGCATCAACAATGCAAATACTACCCAGCCAATCAGATTCAGAATCCAATATTTATAATTTGTTAATAATTTCAAATGTTATTTTATTAGTGATTATTAATTTGAGTACAAGCTATGAAATAAGTAACGTTTATTGTAACTGATTTTCAATATTTCTCTGCAAAATCGCTATCTCTTTGTCAGCTTTCTTATATGCTAAATTACCTAAAAAACCTACAATGGCAATATATAGCATTACACCAATGACACCGAAAATATGAGAATCAAAATAGGCCGTAGAAGATGGTATAAGCGTTAAGATCCAAAACGCAATAAAATACATTTCATACTTTTTTCGTCGAGACATATAGTTCTTTAGTTTGTATACACTAGCGATTAAGGACGTCTGCGTATACGATTTTTGTTTTATGCCTTTAAGCGACAAAAACTTATCCATAAAGAAAATAATAGCCAATGCTCCCATTAACAAAAGTATAACATAAAGACTGTTCTCTCTAGATTTAAATGCTTGAACCAATGATACTACAACCAAAATAACAGATGACAGTTTGGCCATTTTTGCTCCAGTTAATAATTTTTCAAATTTTGATTGCTGTTTTTTAAATGTGTCTTGATTGTTCATAATTAATATTTTTTGATTGATTGATTGATTGATTGACCTAGGAGAACACCACTTCTACTATAAACTCTACGACGGTTTTAACTAAATTGAACATAATACTGTTGTTTTTTGATTGATGAAATCTATTCGTTTTTTTATTGATAGTATAAATATAGTAAGGCTTTTACCAATAAAAAATCAAAATATGACGAGTGGTAAATAGCATATGGCAAGCGGAAATCACGACATCTTAAAGCATGAAAAAGCCTCTTAAGATCAACTCTTAAAAGGCTTTTTACTAACTATAATGATTGGTTGGTTATTTAATTTATTTTAAATGTTGCGCAAAGAAACCTAACATGGCTTTGTACAATTCTACTTTATTTTGTTCATGAGAAAAACCATGGCCTTCGTCATATTTTACCATGTATGGTACATCAATACCTCTAGCTCTCATACTTTTTACAACTTGATCTGACTCATCAATATTTACTCTTGGATCATTAGCGCCTTGAATTACAAATAGTGGTTTTGTTATTTTATCTACGTGTAACGCTGGTGATACAGCTGTCATTATTTTTTGATCTTCTTCGTCCTCAGAGTTATACCATTGCTCATTAAACTGTGCCATGTAAGGTTTCCAGTATTCTGGGAAGGATTCAAAGAAGGTAAACAAGTTACTTACACCTACATAATCAATACCGCAAGTATATAAGTCTGGTGTTTTTACAAGACTACCTAAAGTCGCCAAACCTCCATAACTAGCACCATAGATGGCTACTTTATCATTGTCAATAAAATCTAAAGTCTTGGCATAAGCAACAGCGTCTTCTAAATCATTAAGCATTTTTCGTCCAATTTGCTTGTTTCCGGCTAAGAAGAAATCTTTTCCATAACCACCAGAACCTCTGTAATTAACTTGTAAAGTTGCATAACCTCTACTTGCAAATAATTGTGTTTCTGGATTAAAACCCCAATAATCTCTTACGCCATATGGTCCACCATGCGGATTTACAATTAAAGGTACACGTTCACCTTTTTTAATATTGTTTGGTATTGTGATGTAACCATAAACTTTTAATCCATCTCTTGTGGTAAAGTTAATTGGTCGCATTTCTGCCATATCTTCTTCATGCAACTGTGGCATTAAATCTAATATTTTAGTAAACTCGTCCTTTTTTACATCATATGTATAGTACGTTCCGTAAAGCTTATCTGTTTGTAAAATAATTAAGTATTTATCTTCATCATCCGTTTTATCTACAATAGAGTATACTTTATCTCCAAATTGTTTTTTAAACTTTTTATCTAGT
Source organism: Winogradskyella sp. 4-2091 (assembly GCF_045765065.1). Lineage (NCBI taxonomy): Bacteria > Pseudomonadati > Bacteroidota > Flavobacteriia > Flavobacteriales > Flavobacteriaceae > Winogradskyella > Winogradskyella sp. 4-2091. The sequence continues at coordinate 56,962 of NZ_JBJKOD010000008.1, read as the reverse complement.
TTTTTATAGTAACTACTCACAGGCACAACGTGCGTTTTTTCACCAGTGTAGTAGTAATAATCTACTTCGTAATTTCTTTTTCTAGATCTACTGACACCACCAACATCAAACGTGTCATTACTATATATTCTTTCAATGATTTCTTTTTTAGCTAAATCATAAAGCACTAATTCGCTTGTGTTACTTTCTAAATTAGTTAACACATAAGCATCATGCTTGTAAGGTGTGTTGTAATTAAATGCCACTAAAGAAAATGAATCTTGCCAATTGGTAGTTACAATTTCATTAAATGGTTGATCATTACCTGTTCTGTAATACAATACATATTCTACTCCATTTTGTTGTTTAGTATAACCTCTAAGCTCACCATCTTTATCAAATTCATAGCCTGCAATAGGCGAAGAGGCATCTTTATTTTCGTATAACTTAACCATTTCACCAGTTACAATATTTAATTTATAAGGCTCAAATATTTGTTTATTATCCTTATTCATCATTATAATAACATGATCTGGTTGATCTTTTAAAAGATTAGAAAAATTAACCTGTACATCTTCAAAAGGTGTTAAAGCCTTAGGATTACTGCCATCTAAATTCGCTGCAAAAAGTTGGTAGTTTTCATTTCCACCATTATCTTTTATATAAACTAATCTATTATCATTAGCCCAACCGTAACCTCTAATAAGTTCTTCACCTTCTTTAATAGCTAAAGTTACCTTTTCAGTTTTAGTATCTTTTACATAAACATGGTTTTTGCCGTTTTCGTCCTTTTCTCTAAATGAAAAATAATTGCCTTTAGGCGAAAATTGAAATGAGCTTTTACTTGGATCTTGAAAATAATCTTCCGCAGAATATTTGTAGGTTCCATTATCAAAAGCAGCTAATTTATCTAATGATTCTTTAGTTGACGGTAATGACACATCACCTGGTTTCGTTTTTACAGTTTTAGATAAGTTGAGTGGCAACTCCATTCCGCCTTGAAAAAATGTTCCGTTTATAGTTTCATTTTCTAAAACACCTACATATTTAATTCCGCCTTGTGTGAACGCAATTGTTAACTCATTAGCCTCAAATACTGTTTTATCCATAGGAATTCCTGTTGCACCTTGGCTAGGACTATCCATTGTAGATGATAAAACACCGTTATCATTAGACACATTAAAGAATAATGGAATTTCTTGACCTTGAACTTTTAAAACACCTTTCCAAGATCCTGAGATATCTTGAGCAAAAGTGCTAATTGAAAACACTAAAGCAACAATGCTTAGTATTAAACTTGAATTTGATTTTGTTTTTTTCATGATGATTATTTTAAATTGATTTACAGTTTAGAATGTTACCTCATCAGTAAACGATTCTATATAAATGTTACATTTATTTCTGTAAATATAATTTTGAAACAACCTCAATCCATTGAAAATATGACGAGTGGTCATTTGAATATGGTCAACGGAAATTTAGTATAATCACCAAGTTTTAATATAAAATGACGGAGAATCAGTCTTTTTGAGGCGGATATTCTGCAAATACTTTATCTATAATTTTAGCAAATAAAGCTTCTCTTTTTTCAGGGCTAGCGTTAGGATTAAAACTACTCTCACTAATAGCTTGCCAGAATAAACCAGTTTTAGTTTCATCTACAAAATCAATTATCAATTCTCTAGACTGTTTGTTTTGTCCCACAGGAATACCTACCGAAACACCGCCAAAACCGCCTCCACTTCCGCCACCTACGCCAACACCAACTGAGCTGTTATTGCGGCTAACGATGCTTTGACTTTGAATATCAATATAAAAATCTGGATTATCAGTGCGCGAAAACCCCATTGCTTTGAGCTTCTTATCCATAACTCTGATTAAGCGTTTGGTATCTAATTCGCTTAAACCCGTTTCTATATCATCAAAATAATTGTACGTTTTGTAATCGTCAAAATTTGTTGACTTTTCGTAATCGTAGTTTACTATTGTACCACAAGACGTCAAAAGAAATGCAATAAATAGAAGTTTTAAATTCTTCATCATTTTTTATTTTAAAGGTATTAAAAAAATGAAAAAGTAAAGCCTATTTTAACGCTTCGTCTTCATTAGGTTCAACAGCTTTGGTCAATGAAGATGAAATAATACCTGTAGGAATTGCCACAATTCCCAAACCAATCATTAGAATAAAAAAGGTAAAAATTCGCCCACCAACTGTTATTGGGTAAACGTCGCCATAGCCAACAGTAGTTAACGTTACTATAGACCACCAAAGACTATCAAAAATTGAAGTAAAATGCTCTGGTTGTGCTTCGTTTTCAAAATAATAAATACCAACAGCCGCAAAATAAATTAGCATTAAGGTAATAATCATAAAGAGTATAATCTGTTCCTTGGCTACCATCATCGCTTGTGCAAAATGCTTCATGGCTTTATTGTATCGCATCATTTTAAACAAGCGAAATAACCTAAACATTCTCAATAAACGCAGTGATCTTAAATCGATGCCAAACGATAAGTAAAATGGAAGAATGGCTAATAAATCAATAATACCGAAGAAACTGAAAATAAATTTAGGCTTATGATCAGCAACATATATTCTAGCCAAATACTCAAAGGTAAATATGACAACACAGAAAGCTTCAATAGCATTTAACACCACCTTAGTTTGTGGCTTTAAGTCAGGAAGCGTTTCAATTGAAAATGTTATGACTGAAAATATAATTAAAAACTGAATAAAATACGCGAAAAGCCTACTTCGTCTATTATCGTTGAGTTCTACTAAGTTTTTAAGATATGCTTTCATGTTAAGCCATACACATTATTTAGTCATTTAACATCTTCCAGAGCGTATCTTTTAATTCTGTTAAGCCTTGTTGTGCTACTGAAGAAATGAATAAATAATTCGCTTTTAAATCTTTATCTAAAATAGCTGATATTTCAGATTTTAATTCATCATCTAACATATCAGATTTTGAAACTACTACTAAACGTTCTTTATCTAACATTTCAGGATTGTAACGTCTTAATTCATCTTCTAAGATTTCATATTGCTCTACGATATCCTTAGCATCTGCAGGAATTAAAAACAGAAGAATTGAATTACGCTCAATATGTCTTAGAAAGTAATAGCCTAAGCCTTTCCCTTCTGCTGCACCTTCAATTATACCAGGAATATCTGCCATAACAAACGACTGATAATCGCGATATTCTACAATTCCTAAATTGGGCTTTAAAGTGGTAAACTCGTAATCTGCAATTTTTGGTTTTGCTGAGGTTAACACAGATAACAGCGTTGATTTTCCTGCATTTGGAAATCCAACCAAACCAACATCTGCTAAGACTTTTAATTCTAAAGTAATATCTAATTCTTCAAGAGGGATTCCTGGTTGCGCATAACGCGGTGTTTGGTTTACAGAACTTTTAAAATGCCAGTTTCCTCGTCCACCCATTCCGCCTTCAACTACAATTCTTTCTTCGCCATCTTCTGTGATTTCAAACAATATTTTATCAGTTTCAGAATCACGAACTACAGTGCCTAAAGGTACATCTACATACTTGTCTTCTCCATCTGCACCTGTACTTCTACCAGAACTTCCATGAGATCCATGACCTGCTCTAATATGACGCTTAAATTTTAAGTGAATCAATGTCCAAAGATTAGAGTTTCCACGTAAAATCACATGACCACCTCGTCCACCATCTCCTCCATCTGGTCCTCCTTTAGCAATATATTTTTCGCGATGTAAATGCGAAGAACCTTTACCTCCATTTCCGGATGTAACGTGCATTTTTACGTAGTCTACAAAATTTCCTTCAGTCATGTTTACTTCCCACAAAAAGTGGGAATCTTTTTAATTAAAATCTTAAGCTAAATATAAATTTTAGTTTTATCATGAGTTTCCTGACCTCGCAGGAACGACAAACTAAAGTTTATCAATCACAGCACTTAAACGTACAGTAATATCTTCGATACTACCTACACCATCAACACCAAAATATTTATTTTGCTCAGCGTAATAGTCCTTTAAAATTGCTGTTTTATTGTAATATTCTTTAATTCTGTTTCTAATAATACTTTCATCTGCATCATCAGCACGTCCACTAGTTTTTCCTCTTTCTAGCAAGCGACCAACTAACACTTCATCGTCTACTTCTAAAGCAACCATAGCATTAATTTGAGAATCTTTACTATCCATTAATTCGTCTAACGCTTTAGCTTGTGCATTTGTTCTAGGAAAACCATCGAAAATAAACCCTTTAGCATCGGCATTTTTCTCAACCTCTTTATTTAACATATCAATAGTTACCTGATCTGGAACTAATTCTCCTTTATCCATAAAAGACTTTGCTAACATTCCCAAAGCAGTTTCGTTTTTAATATTAAATCTAAAAACGTCGCCAGTTGAAATATGAATTAAATCGTATTTTTCTTTTAAAAAATTAGCTTGGGTTCCTTTACCTGCACCAGGAGGTCCAAATAGCACTAAGTTTGTCATGTGTTGTGTGGTTTTTAATTGATAAACGTCTGGTAAATCTCTCCCTAAGCCATCATAATCTAAGCCGTAGCCAACGATAAACTTGTTAGGAATCTCCATACCAACGTAATGAAGTTTAAAATCTTTATTGTATGCTTCTGGTTTATAGAATAAAGTTGCAATAAGCAACTGTTTTACATTTTCATTTTTAAAAATACGATGAACTTCTTCTAACGTATTACCTGTATCAATGATATCTTCAAGAATAACAACCGTTCTTCCTGTTAAATCTTGAGTAAGGCCAATTAAGCGTTGAATATCATCAGTAGATTTAACACCTTCATAAGATGCCAATTTTATAAAAGTAACTTCACAAGGTTTTGGATATTTCTTTACAAAATCACTCACTAACATAAATGAGCCATTCATAATACCAATAAAAACTGGAACTTCATCTCCCAAATCTTCTGCAATTGCATCCACCATTTTTTGAACAGCAGTATCTATTTCTTTTTCAGATATAAAAGGTTTGAAGTATAAATCGTGAAGCTTTATCACTTTGATATAATTTTAGATTTGCAAAGATAATCAATTGATTGGCGATTGACGATTTTTTGATTTACGAATTTAGAAGTATATATCATTTTTAGCTTATTTTTGTTGCTGAAAAGCAGAATTTTTAATCTTAAAAATAAGATTCCCATCTAATCGGGAACAACTCAAGTTAATGAACTATTTTTCTTCTAATTTTAAACTCGGAATTCTTGGTGGTGGACAACTTGGCAAAATGATGCTCTACGACACGCGTAAATTTGACATTTACACCTGCGTATTAGATCCTAGTACTGACGCACCATCTCGCCTTGCTTGTAATGAATTCACGGTTGGTGACCTATTAGATTACCAAACTGTGGTTGATTTTGGCCAAAACCTAGATGTGTTAACTTTTGAAATAGAAAATGTTAATGTAGATGCTCTCGAAACTTTAGAAAAACAAGGCGTAAAAGTTTACCCTTCCTCTAAAACCTTAAGGACGATACAGAATAAAGCAACCCAGAAATTATTTTATCAAGACCATGATATTCCTACAGCAGAGTTTTCAAGATTTGCGTTCACCTCAGAGATTCATGAAGCCGTAGAAAATGGTGGATTAAAATATCCCTTTGTTTGGAAAAGCGCACGTTTTGGTTACGATGGTACAGGTGTAAAAGTTGTAAGAAGTGAAAGAGATCTGGTTGACTTACCAAATGTAGAATGTATAGCAGAAAAACTGATTCCATTTAAAAATGAATTGGCCGTAATTGTTGCTAGAAACGAAAAAGGATTGGTTAAGACATATCCTGTGGTTGAGATGGAGTTTCATCCAGATGCCAACCAGGTTGAGTATGTTATTTGTCCTGCGAGAATACCCGATAATATCGCAAAAAAAGCAGAAGCCGTAGCGTTGAAGGTTGCAAACGAATTTAAACATGTTGGCTTATTAGCAGTTGAAATGTTTCAAACTAAAGACGACGAAATTTTAGTTAATGAAGTTGCGCCAAGACCGCATAACTCTGGCCATTATAGTATAGAAGGCAGCTATACATCTCAATTTGAACAACAGATACGATGTGTTTTTGGATTGCCTTTAGGAAATACCGAAAGTAAAGTTGCTGGTGTTATGGTTAACCTTGTTGGTAAAGAAGGATATACTGGTGATGTCGTTTATAAAAACATAGAAAACATAATGGCCTTAGATGGCGTTACACCACATATCTATGGTAAAAAACAAACACGACCTTTCCGCAAAATGGGACATGTTACTATTGTAAATAAAGATATTGCAATGGCAAGAGAAATTGCAGAAAAGGTAAAACAAACAATTGAAGTAATTAGTGAATAACGATGAGTAAAGTAGGAATTATAATGGGAAGTAAAAGCGACATGCCAGTTATGCAAGACGCTATAGATATTTTAAAAGAGTTCGATATTGCTATTGAAGTCGATATTGTTTCTGCACATAGAACACCAGAAAAATTATTCGATTATAGTAAAAATGCACATACAAGAGGTATCCAAGTAATTATTGCTGGTGCAGGTGGTGCAGCACATTTACCAGGTATGGTAGCATCTTTATCGCCTTTACCAATTATTGGAGTACCTGTAAAGAGCAGTAACTCTATTGATGGTTGGGATTCTGTTTTGTCTATTTTACAAATGCCAGGAGGCGTTCCTGTAGCAACAGTTGCACTAAATGGTGCTAAAAATGCTGGTATTTTAGCTGCACAAATTATAGGCAGTTCTAACCCAAATGTTCTTAATAAAGTAATTGAATATAAAGACGGCTTAAAAGCTAAAGTTTATGATTCTGCGAAAGATTTATAAAAAAGCCTCAACTTACGTCAAGGCTTTTCAGCTATTAATCAAATCTGAGTAGTAACTGTATCACTCTTAAGATTTTGCAAAGATATAGCAAGTGATAGTATTTACTCTCTTAACGTTTCGTTAAAAAACAGACTGTCAACTATTTAAATATAAAATTAAAACATGACAATTCTAAATAAACCCTTCAACACAGCCTATAATACAGCACCTTTTTCTCAAATAAAAACAGAAGATTATTTACCCGCTTTTAAAGAAGGTATCAAAAAGTCGAAAGCTGAGATTGATGCTATTGTAAATAATAGCGAGGCACCAACTTTTGAAAACACTATTGAAGCCTTAGATTATTCTGGTGAAGAATTAGATCGCTTATCTAGTATTTTCTTCAATTTAAATTCAGCTGAAACTAACGAAGAAATTCAGAAAATAGCACAAGAGGTATCGCCTTTACTTTCCGAATTTAGCAATGATATTACTTTAAATGAAGATTTATTTAAACGTGTAAAAACGGTTTACAATTCTAAATCTACTTTAGAGTTAACCACAGAGCAAGAAACACTTCTCGACAAAAAATATAAAGGGTTCTCTAGAAATGGTGCTAATTTACCAGAAGACAAAAAGGAAAAACTAAGAGCTATTGACAAAGAATTAAGCCAATTAAAATTAAAATTTGGTGAGCATATTTTAGCTGAAACTAATAAGTTTGAAATGCATCTTATTAACGAAGATGATTTGGCTGGCTTACCTGATGGCGCAAAAGAAGCTGCTAAACAATTGGCAGAGAGCAAAGATAAAGACGGCTGGCTAATTACACTAGATTACCCAAGTTATATTCCGTTCATGACTTATGCAGACAATAGAGCATTACGTGAAGAATTATCTAAAGCCTTTGGCAGAAAAGGATTTCAGAATGATGACTTAGACAACCAAGATATTGTTCTTAAGATTGCTAAACTTCGTTTTGAACGTGCGCAACTTTTAAGCTATAAATCTCACGCACATTTTGTTTTAGAAGAACGCATGGCACAAACGCCAGAAAAAGTAACCTCGTTTTTAAATGAATTACTAGACAAAGCCAAACCAGCTGCAAAAGCAGAATTTAAAAAACTTGAAGAATTTGCTAAAGATTTAGATGGTATAGACCAATTACAAAAATGGGATTCTAGTTATTATTCTGAAAAATTAAAACAAAAATTATTTGATTTAGATGACGAGCAGCTGAAGCCTTATTTTAAGTTAGAAAACGTTATCAATGGTGCATTTCAGGTTGCAGAAAAATTGTTCGGATTACAGTTTGAAGAAATTGATACTATAGATAAATACCACGAAGATGTTTTAACCTATAAAGTTACTGATGCCGAAGGCGAATTAGTGTCTATTTTCTATGCTGATTTTTTCCCAAGAGCAGGCAAACGAAATGGTGCTTGGATGACGTCTTACAAACCACAAATGATTAAAAATGGTAAAAACGAAAGACCACACATTTCTAACGTTTGTAATTTTACCAAACCAACAAAAAGCAAACCTTCATTATTAACATTTAATGAAGTAACCACCTTGTTTCATGAGTTTGGCCACGGACTTCACGGCATGCTAGCCAATACCACGTATCCAAGTTTATCTGGCACAAGTGTGTTTTGGGATTTTGTAGAATTACCAAGTCAGATTTTAGAAAATTGGTGTTACCAAAAAGAAGCTTTAGAGTTATTTGCTACGCATTATGAAACAGGGGAAGTAATTCCTATGGAATTAATTGATAAAATTACAGCATCATCAACGTTTCACGAAGGTATGCAAACCTTACGTCAAATTAGTTTTGGATTATTAGATATGTCTTGGCATGGTATTGACCCTTCAGATATAACAGATGTAAAAGCACATGAAGTTGAAGCTTTTGGAGATACTAGTTTATATCCAGATGTGGCAGAGAATTGCATGAGTACGTCATTCTCGCATATTTTTCAAGGTGGATATTCTTCTGGTTACTACAGTTATAAATGGGCCGAAGTTTTAGATGCTGATGCTTTTGAGTATTTTAAAGAAGAAGGTATTTTTAACAAAACGGTTGCTGACAAATTTAAAACCTATGTGCTCTCACAAGGTGGAACAGAAAACCCAATGACCTTGTATAAGAAGTTTAGAGGTCAAGAACCAAAACCTGAAGCCTTATTAAGACGTGCTGGTTTATTAAAATAAAAGAGCTTACAAAAAGAGAGTCAACAAAAAACTCTCTTTTTTTACAAATTAAACTTTCAATAATTACTGAAAGTTTAAAAAATATTATATATTTGCCGTATGGAATATTTAGAAGCTAAAGAAAAATTTATTGGTACTTGGGGAAGTTTAGGCTCACTTTGGGGCATAAATAAAGCCATGGCACAAATACAAGCACTACTTTTTATTTCTACAAAACCGTTGTCTATGCAGGACATTATGGAGGATCTTAAAATTTCTCGTGGCAACACCAGCATGAATTTAAGACAACTTATGGATTGGGGAATTGTAACCAAAGTTTTAGTTTCTGGGGAACGTAAAGAGTTTTTTACGACTGAAAAAGATGTACAAGAGTTAACCCGAATAATTGCCAAGGAAAGAAGCAGAAGAGAAATTCAACCTGTTATAAAAGTGCTAGATGATGTGTCTTCTATTAAAGACGATGGTACGGATAAAACGAAAGAGTTAATAAAACAAACAAAAGCTTTACATGATTTAAGCGTAAATGCGGACGCTATGCTTAATAAGTTAGTAACTCAAAAACAAAATTGGTTAACTAAGTCAATTATCAAATTATTAAAATAAAAAAATTTAAATATATCTTTCAATGTTTTCTGAAAGTTTAAAATTAACAGAATTATGAAAACCTTATACCAATTAAACAAGATCGTCTTAATAATTACCTTAGTACTTTATCTAACATTCTTATTAGGTTTATATGCTCAAGTCGTCTTGGGAGCTATTCAACTATTGAGCGCAATAAGTGTAACATGTTTTTGGAAACAATTAAAAAATCACAACAAGAAACAACTCCTAACCTATTGGCTACTTGTTACCATTTACGGAATTGGTTGGCTCATTGAAATAGATCTCAATGACCTTTGGTGGTTAGGCATAATCATTATACCAATGTCTATAGCTATATATTTTGTCTGGCTATTAAATAATGTAAAAAACTTATATCATGACATCTAAGAACAACCATAGCAACAACATTTTCATGACAGGACATTGGGAAGACCTAATTATTTCAACTTTTGAAGTGGAGGAAGAAATTTTAGAATCTTATTTGCCAAACAATACAGAACTCGATTTATTCAATGGCAAAGCCTTAATGAGCATTGTAGCATTTACATTTTCTAAAGTAAAATTCTTTGGTATTAAAGTTCCTTTTCATCAAGATTTTGGGCAAATCAATTTCCGGTTTTACGCAAAATCAACAATCGATGGCTCCAAAGGTGTTGTATTTATAAGAGAATTTGCACCAAAACCACTCATAGCATTAACTGCCAATCTATTTTATAACGAACCATATTTCTATAGAAAGATTCAATTAAATAAAACTTATTCAAATAAAACTCAAGCTCTAAAATATTCTTATAAGAAAATGAATATTAAAGCAAACACGTTTAAAGAATCAAAAGTTTTAAAACAAGGCTCATTTGATGAATTCGTTGTAGACAGATACATTGCTTTTGTTAAAAATAATAGTACAACAACCTTTCAGTATAAAATTCAACACAAACCTTGGGAATTATATAAATCTGCCAACATAGAAATCGATAAGACTATAATTACTATGCTTCCTGATGCATTCAAAAATGCAAAATATATCAAATCTTGTGTTGTAGATGGTTCTTTTGTATCTGTAGAAAAAGGAATTTTACAACAAACTATAGCAAAGCCAAAACCACAACAAGCCATCGCATAAAACTTAAAATTATAAATATGAAACCAAAAAAAATAATTATAGCAGGTGGAACAGGATTTTTAGGTAAAGTCTTAGAGAATTATTTCGCTAATAAAGGATTTGAAACCCTAATTTTAACACGACAACCTACTAAATCAAATCACACCTATTGGAATGCAAAAGATTTAGGTCAATGGGTAAATCATCTTGAAGGTGCAGATGTCTTAATAAATCTTACAGGGAAATCGGTAGATTGCAGATATACAGTAAAAAATAAAAGACTAATTCATGATTCTCGTATTAATTCTACTCATATTTTAGGCAAAGCAATTCTTCAAAATATAAATCCTCCTAAAATGTGGTTGAACATGTCCACTTCAACTATATATAAGGATTCTTACATTAAACAAATGACAGAGGCAAATGGCGATATTGGTAACGATTTTTCAATGAATATTGCTAAGTCATGGGAAGCCGTATTTAATAAATTTGAACCTCCGAATACAAAAAAAGTTATACTAAGAACGTCTATAGTTTTAGGAAAAAATGGAGGTGCCTTATTGCCTTTAAAATCATTAAGTAAACTTGGTTTAGGGGGAAAACAATGGCATGGCAAACAAAAAGTGAGTTGGATTCATGAAACTGATTTTGCGAGAGCCATAAATTTTATCATAGAAAATGAGCTGTCAGGAACATTTAATATTGTCTCACCTCAACCTACTACAAACGCCTATTTAATGAAATCTCTAAGACATGTTTTAAAAGTTTCAATCGGGCTACCACAACCAAAATGGCTCATTAAATTAGGAGCAAAATTAATAAGAACTGAACCAGAACTAGTTCTTAAAAGTAGAAATGTAATACCCGAAAATTTAATAAATAACGGGTTTAAATTTAAACATCATAAAATTGAAAAAGCTTTAAGTACACTTATTAATTCATAGAGTAGTTTCTCAAAATTTTAACTTATTTTTGACAAAGCAATGAAATTGAAAAATGCCTAAGCACAAAATAGATCCAAATAATTGGGTGAAACTATATTCTGATTATCTCTTTAATTACACAATTACTCGTGTAAATGATAGAGAAATAGCGCAGGATTTAATTTCCGAGACATTTTTAGCTGGTCTAAAATCAATGAAAAACTTTAAAGGAGAAGCTAGCGAACGTACGTGGCTAATTTCTATTTTAAAACGAAAAATTATTGATTATTACCGCAAAATTAATTCTAATAAAGGTAAAGCTGAAGTTAGAATGGGTTACATTAATAGCGAAGAATCAGAAGGTGACTGGCTAGAAGAACGTGTATCTGACCCATTTGACAAAACTGCAGAAGACACTTTAGTGAATTCAGAATTAGGAGATGCTATTTACGATTGTATAGAGAAAATCCCACAAAAACAGGCTGATGTTTTCAAAATGAAAACTATTTTAAATTATGATACTGAAACTATTTGTAATGAATTAAATATTTCTGCGTCTAACCTTTGGGTAATAATCCATAGAGCTAGAACTGCTTTAGCAGATTGCATGGAAGATAATTGGTTTAATTAGAGTGATTATTATCATAACTGAACATTAAAAATGAAAAAAAGTTTTTTATTTATTAGCTGTGATGAAGCTCAGCATATTTGCGATAAAGCGCAATATGGCGAAGCATCTGGTTGGGAACGCTTTAAACTTAACGTGCGTCTAATTTACTGTGGCATTACAAAAAACTATTCTAAAAAGAACCAAAAGTTAACTGAAAACTTAGAGAAAGCTGATGTTAAGTGCTTAAAAACGGAAGAACGCAACAAACTAGAAAAACATTTTAACGAGGAATTAGCGAAGCAGAATCAAGGTTAACAACCAAACCATTGGTATACTTTCTACCCAAAATGAACTGTGATATTTAGATTGATCTTTATGTGAAATTACAATAAAAACTAGCGTTAGAATAGATATACTTATTGTAGAAATAATTAGCGCTGAGCTTAATTCATCTTTAAAATAGTTTAATAACACAAAAACAACTAAAAGAAAAACACCAAATATTTTGGTTTTTTTTATGCCTATTTTTTGAGGTATTGTTGCCAACTTTATACTATCATAATTCAAATCTCTTATTTCAAAAGGCAGCATTAAGGCCAATACAAAGCAGAATCGTTGAGCTCCTGTAAAAATCACATCAGAGTTTATAGAAATGTCATTATTTACTACAGGCAAAAAAACAGTTGTAAAGGTCCAAACTAATGCTATCAGATAAACCTTTAAACCTCCTATTTGTCTTAAGTTTTTATGATCGTCAAACAAATAATGTTTAGGTATCATTATAGGTATTGCATAAAAAAAAGTAACGACGCCTAATATGGCAATAAGTATCAATGCTTTTGTATTAAGATAAAAAGCATAATAACACATTCCTAAAAACGCAACGAATGAGAATATTTGAATAACCTTAAGCCAGTTAGCCAATCTTCTATGATGAAACTTAGCAACTCCAAAATATTTTACAAAATTATATCCAGATATACTAGCAAAAAAAACAAATCCAAAAAGATCCTTATCGTAGTCTAAATTAAATTCAATAAGGGTTACCCAAACCAGTGAAGTGGCAACCAAAGCCACATGTATACTGCTATTTAAATAAAAATTAAAAATGCGTTTCACTACTTGCATAAAACAAAAATAACATTTGTGTTAATAACCTCTGCTTTCGGTTAAAAACTTTAATTAGCATTAACATAAAAACGTAGCTAAATCTGTATTTTTGCAAAACATAAATAATATATAATTTTTATATGGATACGACCTCTTTTGCACTTAGACATATTGGACCAAATTCTAACGAACAAGACGCCATGTTAAACACTATTGGTGTTAAAAATATTGAACAGTTAGTTACGGAAACTATTCCGGATAACATACGGTTAGAAAAAGATTTAAATCTAGATGCTGCTATGAGCGAGCAAGAATATTTAAGTCATATTTATAAATTATCTCAACTTAATAAAGTTTATAAATCTTATATAGGTTTAGGATACCATCCTACTAATTTACCTGCAGTTATTCAGCGTAATATTTTAGAAAATCCAGGTTGGTACACAGCCTATACACCTTACCAAGCAGAGATTGCGCAAGGTCGTTTAGAAGCTTTATTAAATTTCCAAACCATGGTTATTGATTTAACAGGTATGGAAATTGCAAACGCATCACTTTTAGATGAAAGTACTGCAGCAGCAGAAGCTATGTCATTATTATTTGCAGTAAGAGATCGCAGCCAAAAGAAAGCAAATGTTAATAAATTCTTTGTTTCAGATTTAGTTTTACCACAAACTATTTCATTATTAGAAACAAGAGCGAACCCAATTGGTATAGAATTAGTTATTGGTAATGAAGCCGAATATAACTTGTCTAGTGAATACTTTGGAGCGTTATTGCAATATCCAGGGAAAAATGGACAGATTACTGATATCAAATCTTTTATTGAGAAAGCAAATGCCGAAAACATAAAAGTAGCCGTAGCTGCTGACATTTTAAGTTTAGTAAAACTTGAAGCTCCAGGTAAATTTGGAGCAGATGTTGTTGTTGGCACAACGCAACGTTTCGGAATCCCAATGGGTTATGGAGGACCTCATGCTGCATATTTTGCGACTAAAGAAGCATATAAGCGCGATGTACCAGGAAGAATAATTGGTGTTACAAAGGATACCAATGGTAACAGAGCCTTACGTATGGCGCTGCAAACAAGAGAGCAACATATTAAAAGAGATAAAGCAACATCTAATATTTGTACAGCACAAGTACTTTTAGCCGTAATGGCAGGTATGTATGCTGTTTATCATGGACCAAAAGGCCTGAGTTTTATAGCTGATAAAGTAAAAAACTCTACAGCTACACTTGCTAATGCATTAGAAACCTTAGGTTTAGAGCAAGTGAACACCCACTATTTTGATACACTTCAAATAAAGGCAGATGCTGTAAAAGTAAAATACGAAGCTGAAAAATCTGAAGTTAACTTTCACTATCCAGACACCAATACAGTAACTATTTCTTTAAATGAAACCACAAACATTTCAGATTTAAATGAAATAATTTCAATTTTTGAAACCGTAACAGATAAGACAACTGACAAGATTGAAGCGCTTTCTGCTGTTGAAACAATTCCAGATCATTTAACACGCCAATCAGAATTTTTAGCATTCGACGTTTTTAACACCTATCATTCTGAAACTGAATTAATGCGCTATATTAAACGTTTAGAGCGAAAAGATTTAGCGTTAAATCATTCTATGATTTCTTTGGGATCTTGTACTATGAAATTAAATGCAGCCTCAGAAATGCTACCATTAAGTTGGAGTAGTTGGGGAAATATGCACCCTTTTGTACCAGCAGACCAACCAATCGGTTATAAGTTAATGTTGAATGAATTAGAACATCAACTTTCAGAAATCACTGGTTTCGCAGCGACGTCGTTACAACCAAACTCTGGTGCTCAAGGTGAGTTTGCAGGTTTAATGGTTATAAAAGCATATCATGAATCTCGAGGTGATCATCACAGAAATATTTGTTTAATCCCGTCTTCTGCGCACGGAACAAATCCGGCAAGTGCAGTAATGGCAGGTATGAAAGTCGTCGTTACTAAAGCGTCTGAAAACGGAAATATTGATGTTGAAGATTTAAGAGAAAAAGCAGAATTACATAAAGATAATCTTTCTGCATTGATGGTAACGTATCCATCTACACATGGAGTTTATGAATCTGCCATTAAAGAAATCACACAGATTATTCATGATAATGGTGGCCAAGTATATATGGATGGTGCCAATATGAATGCTCAAGTTGGATTAACAAATCCTGGTAATATTGGCGCAGATGTTTGTCACTTAAATTTACACAAAACATTTGCCATTCCTCATGGTGGTGGTGGACCAGGTGTAGGACCAATATGTGTTGCTGAGCAACTTGTTCCTTTTTTACCTGGAAACCCAATAGTAAAAACGGGTGGACACCAAGCAATTTCTGCAATTTCAGGCGCGCCATTTGGATCGTCTCTGGTATGCTTAATTTCTTACGGCTACATTAAAATGTTAGGTTATAGAGGTCTAAAAAAATCTACTGAGGTGGCTATTCTTAACGCCAACTATATTAAAGAAAGATTAGAAGGCTCATATCCTACTTTGTACTCTGGAGAAAACGGAAGAGCGGCACACGAGATGATTATTGATTGTAGAGATTTTAAAGCAAATGGAATAGAAGTTACTGATATTGCTAAGCGTTTAATGGATTATGGATTTCATGCACCAACCGTTTCTTTTCCAGTTGCTGGTACTATGATGATTGAGCCAACAGAAAGCGAAAGCAAAGCAGAAATGGATCGTTTTTGTGACGCTATGATTTCTATTAGAAGAGAAATCGATTTAGCTTCTAAAGATGATGCTAATAATATGCTTAAGAATGCTCCGCACACTTTAGACATGTTAACTTCTGATGAATGGTTATTACCTTATTCAAGAGAAGCCGCTGCGTTTCCATTAGAATTTGTTAGAGATAACAAATTTTGGCCAAGTGTGAGACGTGTAGATGATGCTTTTGGAGATAGGAATCTTATCTGTAGCTGTGCGCCTATAGAAGATTATATGTAAGGCTTATAATTGCATTTTCAAAATCATGAAAAACACATCTTTTATTGTGTATTTTAGAATATAATTAAAAATAATTACGATATTCTTAAAAATTAAAGCATTAAATCTGTAATTAAAAGATAAGCCTTTATTATTAGTTAACTTCGCAGTAATGAAAATAGAAAACAATGGCGATTAGAATTATAGGAACCGGAAGTTATATACCAAGCACAATTGAAAAGAATGAGGATTTTTATGATCATGAATTTCTAAATGCAGATGGATCAGCAATTAACAGTCCAAATAAAGTTATTGTAAATAAGTTCAAGGCCATTACAGGCATTGAAGAACGTCGTTATATAAAAAAAGATTTAGTAAACTCGGATATTGCATTTTTTGCTTCACAGAAAGCTATAGAAGATGCAAAAATCGATAAAGAATCTATTGATTACATCATAGTTGCACATAATTATGGTGACATTAAGCATAATACCGAACAGAGCGACACAGTACCTAGTATTGCCTCTAGAGTTAAGCACCTATTAAAAATTAAAAATCCAAAATGTGTAGGTTACGATTTACTTTTTGGTTGTCCTGGTTGGATAGAAGGTGTTATACAAGCCAAAGCTTTTATAGCGTCTGGTCTTGCTAAGCGTTGTCTAATAGTTGGCTCAGAAACCTTATCGCGAGTTATTGATCCGCACGATAGAGATTCAATGATTTACAGTGATGGTGCAGGAGCTGTAATTGTAGAAGAGAATAACGAAGAAGGTGGAATATTAGCTCACGACACAGCAACATTTGCTTTAGACGAAGCGCATTATATTCATTTTGGAGAAACTTATAATACAGAGATAACTGAAGAACGTCGATATATAAAAATGTACGGTCGTAAGATTTATGAGTTTGCTCTTTCTAATGTTCCTAAAGCATTAAAAGCCTGTTTAGAAAATAGTGGTAAGTCTATTAACGATGTTAAAAAGATTCTAATCCACCAAGCCAATGAAAAAATGGATGAAGCTATTGTTCAACGTTTCTATAAATTATATGATATGGAAATGCCAGAAGGCATTATGCCAATGTCTATTAACCTTTTAGGAAATTCTAGTGTAGCCACAGTCCCTACACTTTATGATCTAATTTTAAAAGGTCAGTTAGAAAACCAAGACATAAACAAAGGCGATATTATACTATTTGCTAGTGTTGGCGCTGGTATGAATATTAATGCTATTATTTACCAGTATTAATTAAGAATTCTCAGAGTTTAGAACAATAGTATGTACGAAAAAACATATCCAAATAAGCGATTTAAACTCACACTTCAGTTTTTACAAAAACACATTGATACATCAGAATCGATTTTAGATTTAGGTGTCATAAATCCATTATCGGAAATTATGATTTCTGAAGGTTATACGGTAAAAAACACTTCAGGCATAGATTTAGATGAGGACCGCTCTGAAATTGAAAATGCAACTGCCAAAGTGGTTACTGCTTTTGAAATTTTTGAACATCTTCTATCCCCTTATGAGGTTTTAAAATCGATAAAAGCAGATAAGATTGTTATCAGTATTCCTTTAAAATTATGGTTTGCTTCAGCCTATAAAAGTAAAACCGACATGAGAGATAGACATTACCATGAGTTTGAAGATTGGCAACTCGATTGGCTTTTAGAAAAAACCGGTTGGGTTATTAAAGACAGACAACAATGGACAAACCCTGTTAAGAAAATAGGCATAAGACCAATTCTAAGAAGGTTTACACCACGATATTATATTGTTTACGCAGAAAGGGCTTAACTTTGAAAAAACGATTTTCAAGATTTGAACTTTTACATCATCATTCCTGCACATAACGAAGACGATTATATTGGTAAAACTTTAGAATCATTAACGCAACAAACCTTACTACCAAAAGCTGTTATTGTAGTAAATGACAATTCCACAGATAACACACAAACTATAGCCGAAGACTACGCTATAAAACACCAATGGATTAAGGTAATTAACTCAACATCCTCTAACAAACATTTACCTGGATCTAAAATAATTAAAGCCTTCTATAAGGGTTTAGCCGCTTTAGATAATGATTATGATGTGATTTGTAAGTTTGATGCAGACCTTATTTTTCCTGTTAATTATCTAGAAATAATTTCGAAACATTTTAAATCTAACCCAAAATTGGGTATGGCATCTGGCTTCTGTTATATTGAAAAGAACAACAGTTGGGTTTTAGAAAACTTAACGAATAAAGATCACATTAGAGGTGCGCTTAAAACGTATAGAAAAGCGTGTTTTAACCAAATAGGACAGCTAAAAGCATCAATGGGTTGGGATACAGTAGACGAATTGCTTGCTAAATATTATGGTTGGGATATTTTCACTGATGAGAGCCTCCATGTAAAGCATCTTAAACCAACAGGACAATCTTACAATAAAGCGTCAAAATATCTTCAAGGTGAGGCTATGCACAAAATGCGTTATGGCTTTTCGATTACTTTTATTTCAGCTTTAAAATTAGCTTATAAAAAGAAGAGTATTAAACTGTTTAGAGACTATATGTCTGGATATTTTAGGGCAAAATCTAATAATGTCGACTATTTAGTATCTAAAGAAGAAGGTCAATTTATTCGCGATTTACGTTGGAAAGGCATTAAGGAAAAGTTTTAAGTTTATAATTAAAAAAGATCCTATTACCTATTGAGATGCTGAACTAAATTCAGCAAGACAAAATCATCTAATTTTTATTAGAAACTCCAGTTTTTATAGCTGCTAGAGGCTTCTAATTTGGTTTCGATATCATCTTCTAACTCAGGAAAGAAATCAATACCTGTAAGCGATTCTACCTCATCTACAGAAACCACAAACTTATATAAAGGTAGATTTGAATCTTTATGATCCAATAAAAAGGCCAATAGTTTAATGTTACCATTGGTATTATCTAAAATCACTTTATAAAATTGATTAGGAACTGAAACATTTTCAGTGCCGATTGCTTTCATACTACCAGATAGAACGCCACCCGTTACAACAAATATACCATCGTTCTTTTTAGCCCAATATCTAACTTTCTGTTCAAGTCTATTCCAAACGCCAGCATTAAATTTATGTTCTTGCGGACTAATATTACTGGTTAGAAAAGTTTCATCGTGAGCCGCTTTTGTATAACGTCTATCACCTGCAGGACACAAGTGACCCTTGTCATAACCCGATTTTTTATAATTTCGCCAATGCGCAGCTCCTGTCTTTACGTTTTCATCAATTTCAAAATATGGTCGTTTATGATTTGTAGAACTTAAATGTGAAGATTTTAATTCATAAGCAACCCATTCTGCTTGTTCATGAGCTTCACTATAAGACAAAGAATAGTTTTGATGATGCACAATTTGATGGGTTGTACTTGTAGGTAAATAATATTCGTTGGTACTTTCTTTAACTGTTTGCCCTTCATTTACAATACCTTCCTCTAATTTAGAATTAAGATAAAAGTCGTAACTATAAATGGCAATTGCTATAACAATAGCGATAAGGGTAAAGATTGGCTTTCTTTTCAAATCATCAATTTAATCAATTACAAATCCTAAAACACTCCCTGTAGCTCCATTAGGAAAACTAATCCCTAAAAGTGCAGAAATAGTTGGTGCGATATCTGGTATTACAGTCTTTTCTAATGTTTCTCCATGCTTTATACCATTGCCAAAGAATAATAATGGTACATGTGTATCGTAGTTTAAAGCACTTCCGTGTGTAGAACCTGTTTTCCCATAAGCAATAAAGGCCGTATCATTTACCAAAATAACATCACCAGAGCGCTTTTGGTTAAATCCATTTTGTAATAACGCTTCCACTCCATTTGTAAATCCGGCGGAACTTAATGTTGTTGCTGTGTAAACTTTAGAAACGTTTTTATAACTCAACTGTTCCATTGCAATTGCGTTCTGTACATCGATGAGATTTAATCCTAAAGCTTTTACTTTTGCCCTATCAATAAATACTTGATTGTTACTAATATTTTCTACAATATCAGTTGTTCCATAAGTTTCAGTTAAAAACGCATTAAACGTTTTCTTTCTAGAATAATTATCAACATATCCTGCTGGTACATTTACTGATTGCAAATAAGATGGTACATCTATAGCACCATGATCTGCAGTTAAGAACACAGTATATTCGCCTTTACCAACTGTTGCATCTAAATAGTTAAAAAAGCGTTCTAAATCCTTATCTAAACGAATGTATGTATCTTCAATCTCTTTAGAATTTACACCAAAATTATGCCCAACGTAATCTGTAGCTGAAAAACTAACAGCCAAAACATCTGTAATTTCATCTTGTCCCAAATTTTCTGCCGCTACTGCTGCCATTGCAAAATCTGTAGTAAGGCTGTTACCATAAGGTGTCGCTTTTAGTATATCAAAACCCCTATTAGTTTCACTTAAAGTCTTTAAGTCGTAAGGAAAGGTTGCTGTTTCCTTGCCTTTAAATCCACCTTCAAAATTGTTCTCATCAGCTCCACTTTCAGTGTATGTAGAAATATCATAAAGTGTATTCCAAACTTTTAAATACGATTGTGCAGCCTCTGAAGAATTAAAATCCTTTACCCATTGCGGTAATTCATTCATATAAAAAGAACTAGAAATCCAAACGCCTTCTTTTTTTCCATGAAACCAATATGCCGCGTTTGCCGTATGACCAGCTGGCAGTATTGCACCTCTATCTTTTAATGAAACACCAATGGTTTTACCTTGCATTTGCGTAAATAATCTATTTTCATCACCAAATGTTGTGGTTTGCATTCTATTTGGCGACATCATACCTGCCTTGTCTTCTGTACCAACAGAAGTTACATTATCATCTTGAGCACAGTACACCATTTCTTTAATTTCTTTATTATAAAAATTGTTACCAATTATACCATGATATTTAGGTGTAGTTCCTGTATAGATTGACGCATGACCAGGACCTGTATATGTTGGCACATAGTTAAAATGATTGTTCTTACAATTAAAACCTTCATTAATAAGGCGTTTAAAACCCCCTTCTCCGTATTTAGAGTTAAAACGCGTTAAATAGTCATATCGCATTTGGTCTACAACAATACCAACTACTAGCTTTGTACCTTGGTCCGTTGCTACTTCTAAAGGTTTTTGTGCTGTAACTTCTGACTTTGTATTTACCGTATTACTTTGTGAGGCGCAAGAATTAAGCAAGAATAAAACTGCAACTAAAGTGAAGATATTTTTCATGGTAATAAACTTTAAATATTGAACTTCAAAAATACAATTTTAAAGTTATCTTAATTTTAATTTAAGTTAATTTCACATTACTAATTTTATTTATTTCAATCTTATAATTTAATATCAATACATCTATTTTATATGTGAAAAAATACTGAATATGCTCATTTCCTAATCATTTTTTATACTTTAGCATTAATGAAAACACCTATCACTTACCTTGAAAATATAGGTACTTATTTTATCATGATTAAGGACATTTTTCGTAGACCTACAAAGTGGTCCGTGATGAAACCTTTAATTTTAAAAGATATTGATGACCTTATTATAGGCTCATTGGGTATTGTAGCTTTTATTTCGTTTTTTGTTGGAGGCGTTGTTGCCATTCAAACATCTTTAAACATGACGAGTCCCATTATGCCTAAATATCTTGTTGGTTTTGCTACAAGACAATCTATTATTTTAGAATTTGCGCCTACTTTTATCTCAATAATTATGGCAGGAAAAGTGGGTTCTTTTATAACCTCTAGTATAGGAACCATGCGCGTAACAGAACAGATTGATGCTTTAGAAGTAATGGGAATCAATGGAATAAATTACTTAGTCTTCCCTAAATTTATAGCCTTAACCCTTTATCCTTTTGTTATCTCAATAGCCATGTTTCTTGGGATTTTAGGTGGATTAATAGCTTGTGTTTATGGTGGCTATGGCACCATGGAAGATTATATTGAAGGTGTTCAGTTAGATTTTGAACCCTTTCATTTTATATATGCATTTATAAAAACTTTTGTATTTGCATTTTTACTCGCAACTATACCATCTTACTATGGTTACTTTATGAAAGGTGGAGCTTTAGAGGTTGGTAAAGCTAGTACTACTTCATTTGTTTGGACCAGTGTGATGATTATTTTGGTTAACTTTTTACTAACAAGCTTATTACTAGGATAATTATGATAGAAGTAAAAGACATACACAAATCATTTGGCGATGCTCATATTTTAAAAGGGATTACTACATCTTTTGAGAAAGGTAAAACCAATTTAATTATTGGTCAGAGTGGTTCTGGTAAAACGGTATTTTTAAAATGTTTGCTTGGCTTATTTGAATATGAAGAAGGTTCTATTTCTTACGAAGGTAAAAATTTTAGTAATTTAACAAGAGATGAAAAAACCAACCTGAGAGCAGAAATGGGAATGGTTTTTCAAGGCAGTGCTTTATTTGATTCTATGACCATTGCAGAAAACGTAATGTTTCCTTTACGTATGTTTACAAAACAAAGTAAGAGCGAAATGGAAGATAGAGTTAATGAGGTGCTACAACGTGTTAACTTAGAAAATGCGCACAATAAAATGCCAAGTGAAGCTTCTGGTGGAATGCAAAAGCGTGTTGCTATTGCTAGAGCTATTGTAAATAGACCTAAATACTTGTTTTGCGATGAACCCAATTCTGGTTTAGATCCTAGAACAGCTATTGTAATAGATAATTTAATTCAAGAAATCACAGACGAATTTAATATTACTACTGTGATAAACACCCATGATATGAACTCGGTTATGGAAATTGGGGAAAAAATTGTATTTCTAAAAGATGGTTTACTAGAATGGGAAGGCTCTAGCGAAACCATATTTAGAACAGAAAACGAAGCTGTTACCAACTTCGTTTATTCATCTGAATTATTCAGAAAAGTACGTAAAATGTATCTTGAAGAAAATGATTAAACCTAGTTCCTTTTAATAAATACAGTATCTACTTTTAATTCGTTTTTAAGCCACTTTTGTAAATCGCGTTCTTTAATTAAAACGATACTATCATTTAATTCTACTTTCCATCTTACATTGGCAACTGACACCGTGTCAATATTGATAAAATCCTTCGATTCAAGCATTTTAGCATATCCAAAATATTCTAAATCATTGAACTTAATTTTAGCATCACGAGATAAAGATGTAAAAGAAACAGATTTTTGATTGGAGTTCTTTGATTCTATTACCTTATTTAAGCTAGAGATATTAGATTCTAATTCCATAATTTGCTTTTGAAGTCCATCTATAACATTATCTTTTCGATCTAAATCCGCATAAGCTCTATCTAATGATTCTAATAAACGATCTGCACTTCTTGTTTTATTGGCATTAATAACCAGTTCAAAATCTTTTAGATTGACGTATTTAACTTTATCATTTTGTAAAGCTGAAATCATTTCATCACTAACGTCACCATTAAAATATAAACTAAGTCTTTTATTATCTGCGTCTAATACTTTTTTCTGCAACCATAAATTAGGGTTTGTATCAATTTCATTTTTTACAAAACTATCGTAATCTCTAGTATATTTGCTCTCTTGTAGTACCGTTAAGAACGTCCAAATTGCAGGAATCATTACTACTATAGCAACTAACATTGCTAATCTAGAAGTTCGTTTACGCTTCGCTGAGTTCGCATATCTTAACATTGGAAAGCGCAAAATCTTCAATACTAAAAATGTAGCTAAAGCAATGAAGATGGTATTTATTGTAAACAAATACATCGCCTGCCCAAAGTAGATCCAGTTTCCTTTGGCTAATCCATAACCTGCAGTACATAAAGGTGGCATTAATGCTGTTGCAATTGCTACACCGAAAATCACGGACGCAATTGTTCCTTTTTTAGTACGTGCAATTATTAAAGCCAATCCACCAAAAAAGGCAATAAGCACATCTCTAATATCTGGTTTTACACGACCTAACAATTCTGAAGTATCTTCACTCAACGGAAACAACCAAAAGAATAGAAAAGCCGTTAATAAACTCAGCACTATCATTGTCGCTAAGTTTATTAGAGATTTCTTTAAGGTATCAATATCATTTATGGCAATTGATAGACCAACACCTAAAATTGGTCCCATTAAAGGCGAAATTAACATGGCACCAATTACAACTGCAGTAGAGTTTGCATTTAATCCTACTGAGGCTACAAAAATAGAACAGATTAAAATCCAAGCAGTTGCACCTTTAAACGGAATATCTGCTGTGATAGCAGCTATAGTAGCGTCTCTATCAGTATCATCTCTAAAGTCTAATAACTCTTGTAAAAAAGTTTTTACACTCGCAAATAATCCTTTAGCGTCTTTTCTAACTGCTTCTTTCTTTTCTTCAACAGCAGCTTCCTTATTCATTTCGTTGGTGATTTGCTTCTGCTCATCTTCCGAAAAATTGAATTTATTTTCGTCACTCATAGTTTTTAACCATATTCTTCTCCAAAATTAGCTTTCACATTTTGAAGCACTTTTTTAATATCTTGCTCTTTTGCTTTAGGAAAGATAAGTAAAACTTCGTCTTTATCAACTATGATGTAATCTTTTAATCCATCTACGACGACAACTTTATCACCTTTTGTTCTAATCATGTTACCATTAGAATCATCAGTTAGGGCTTTTGCATTTACAATGGCATTGTTATTTTCGTCCTTATCTAACTTATCGTAAAGACTTCCCCAAGTTCCTAAGTCATTCCAATCAAAAGTAGCAGGTATTACATAGACATTTTCACTCTTTTCCATAAGTGCATAATCCACAGATATGTTTTCTGCCTTTACATAGTTTTCCTTTATAAAGTCGTCTTCAAACTCTGTATTGTATACACTGTAACCTTTTTCAAACAATTCAAATAACTTTGGTTGATTGTTTTTAAATGCAGCTACAACAGTTTTAGCACTCCACATAAAGATACCTGCATTCCATAAAAAATTACCTTGATCTATAAAAGATTTCGCTGTTTCATAATCTGGCTTTTCTCTAAACTGATTTACAGATTTAATTTCTTTTTGAGATGACTTATCATATTCAATATAACCGTAACCTGTGTTTGGAAATGTAGGTGTTATACCTAAAGTCATCAATGCAGAATTAGATTCACAGAAGTCAAAAGCTGCTTTTACATTATCAGAAAAAGCTTTTTCATCTTCAATCCAATGATCACTTGGCGCTACAATCATTACAGCGTCTTCGTTTTCTTTCTGAATTTTTAAAGACGCATACAAAATACATGGTGCAGTATTACGCATTGCTGGTTCTAACACAACTTGTCTTTTTGTAACCGTTGGTAACTGTTCAAAAACTAAATCATTATAACGTTCATTAGTTAAAATGAATATGTTTTCTTCCGGAATTAATTGTGCTAAACGATGAAATGTTTTTTGAATTAAAGTATCTCCTGTTCCTAACATATCGTGAAACTGTTTAGGAAAATCTTGTGTACTTACTGGCCAAAATCTTGAACCTACTCCACCTGCCATTAGTATGGCGTAATAATTTTTATTTTTGCTATTCATCATATTTTGATTTATTCTAAAACTTCAACTTCTGCGTTTGGATTAAACAAATATAATTTACCTGAGTTAACTTCCACACATTCATATCGTTTTCTTCGTTTATTACCTCTTTTAAAAATTCTGCCATTATACAGCTTAAAGGTCTGATTCAAAGGTAATTCAAACACAAACGTTTTATCGTTGTCTTCGTTGAATTGCTTTAAGGCGTAGGCGAGTTGCACATCTGTGTCGCTAGATGCTTTTGGGTTTTTAAAATGCTGAGCCAATAATGGCAACAGTTCATTAGGGAAAATATCTGGCCTTAAAAATGGCAACATTAAGTGTTGATACGTATGCTTCCACTCTTTTCCATGTGGTTTTATTAGTCTACCATATTTACTGTAAGCTTCATAATGCGCAATTTCATGAATTAACGTCATTAAAAACCTATAACAATTTAAATTTGAATTTATAGTAATTTGATGTTTTCCATTTGGCAAGGATCTATAATCACCATGTCTGGTTTTACGCTCGCTTTTAACTTTTATAGTAAACTTATCATCCTCTAAAATTTTTAAAATTAAAGGTTTAGCCAATTCTGGAATAAAGTCTAAAAACTGTAAGTGCATTCTATATTTTATAGATGTAAATGTTAATTTTTATTATGTATCAATGGTAATAAATCTGCCATATCATTAAATGTTTTTGTTGCCTTACTGTTTAGTTGATGATTATAGTCATGTGCAGTAAAGCCAAAAACGTCAAAACCACCATTAACTGCTGCATTAACACCAATGACACTATCTTCAATCACAACACATTCTTCTGGTTGAAAACCCATCGTTTTGGCTGCCCATAAAAATACAGCTGGATCTGGTTTCCATTTTTGAACACCATAACAACTAAATACATTAGCTTTAAAATACGACCACAAACCCGTTAATTCTAGATTCAATTGAATTTTATTTTCAGGCCCACTTGAAGCAACACAAAACGGAAGGTTAAGATGTTTGATGACATCTGAAACACCTTCGACAGGTTTAATATCTGATTTAAATTTTTCAAAAGACCGTCTTCTATATTCAGATTCAAAATTAGTTGGCAAATCCTTACCAATTAATTCTGAAATGAGATTTTCACATTTATGAAAAGAATTTCCTTTAAAATGTTGATAGGCATAATCTAGATTAATCTGTGCACCCAATTCGTTTGCCATGTCAACCATTACTTGATTTCCTATAGGTTCGCTATCTACTAGGACGCCATCACAATCAAAAATTACACATTTATATTTAGACATTAAGGCGTAGAATTAGAAACTTGTAACACTTTTCCGTTATAATATTTATTTCCTGTTAAAGCAAAATTCTGAATATAATCTGCCATTCCCTTAGCTGTTGTTGGCGCTTGATAGCCAGGAAATGCTTCTTCTAACATTTCGGTTTGTACAGCGCCTAATGCTAGTACATTAAATTGTGGACCCGTTTCTTTATACTCTTCAGCAAGTAATTCTACCAAAGTAATCACTGCGCCTTTGCTTGAGCTATAGGCAGACAATCCAGGAAATTTCATGCTACCTTGGATGCCTCCCATTGAACTAATCGTTACAACGTGTCCATCACTTTTTATAAACGGCAAAACGGTTCTAGTTAATTCCGAAACTCCAAAAACATTAGTTTGATACACCTTTGTAAAATCTTGAAATGTAGTTTCTGCAAATGGTTTATTGATAATTGCACCTGCATTATTAATAAGAATATCTACATGTTTCCATTCCTCTTTTATAAATTCGGTCACTTTTTGATAATCTTCTTCTTTACACAAATCAAAAGCAAAAGACGAAATATTATCAAAATGAAGATTACTTACTGGTTTAGCATTACGTGATAATGCCAAAACATTATGACCTTGATTAGCAAAAAGATGAACCAATTCAAATCCAATTCCTCTACTTGTACCTGTTATAATTATATTTTTACTCATCTTTTAAAACCACTTCTTTAGTTGGTGCATTCATCATTCCCTCTAACGCAGGAATCATTTTTTCTATAAAATTTACCATGTGTGCGTAATCCATTTTATCTGCTTCGTCGTCTACATGATGGTAATAATCAAAGTTTGAAAAATCGAAGGTAGAAATGGCGTGCGCAGGAATATTGAGTTCTTTATAAAACGGAAAATTATCTGACCTCATAAATAAGTTAAACCCTTTTGCTTTTGGAAAAAACCCTACAACCTCTTGACCTGCATATGTATTTAAAGTCTCAGCAAAATTAGAACGTTCAAAACCGCTCATATAAGCCATAGATTGATCTTCTGCTCTTGGCACACCAATCATTTCAAAATTGATCATTGTATATGCATTAATCCCTTTATCTCTTAATCGTGCAGCCAAATGCGCAGAACCTTTCAGTCCTATTTCCTCCGCATCATAAAGCGTAATTAATATGCTCCTTTTATTTGTTTTTGATTTAGCAAAATATTTACCAAATTCCATCGCAGCAATTGTACCAGAAGCATCATCATTGGCTCCATTAGCGATAGAATCTCCTTCAACAACTTTCCCTTTACCAATATGATCGTAATGTCCTCCGAGAATAATGAATTCATTTTTTAATTTTGGATCATTCCCTTCAACCATTCCAACAATGTTATAACCATCTAAATCATTGACCTTAAACGAATCTCGATAGCTTTCAAAATAAGGTCTAATGCTATTCTTTTTTAAATAATCTTCGATAAAAACGGCTGCTTTCTCAATGCCTTCACTTCCTGTTGCTCGTCCATTTAGTTCATCTGAAGCCAAAAAATTCATACTCGCCTTAATGGCTTCTTGAGTAATGATAGGTTTTACAGTTTCACCATCTTTTCCTGATTTTCCGTCAGCACCTTTTGTATGATAAGCACAAGAGGCAACCAATACGATAATCAATAATGACACTATTTTTCTCATAATTTATATTTGAGTTTAAAGATAAAAAAATCCTGTATCAAATTATTAATACAGGATTTAATTCCAATTATATTATAAGCTAATTACATTTTCTTATTCGCTTTCTTTGCTAAACGTCCTACTTTTTTGTTTAAATCCTTCATTAGTTTTTCTACAGCACTCTCGCACATAGGTTGAATCTTATCCGTTTTCATAACAGGAATACCTTTAACCATCACTGCTTTTTTTGAAGAGCCAGCGACTTCACGAAACTGAAATACACTCTTATTATCCTTAGTATATAAATCCATACTAAATCTCGCTTGAATACTTACATAACCAAGATTTCCAACGCCTGTTTTAACGAATCCAAAATCTAAATGAATAAACATTATAGCATCAACACCTAAGTCTTCAGCTACATCCTTTAAATCCTTTACGTTTTGCCTATAGTTAGGAATTACATTATAACCATCTACTGATGTAGTTGACTCAACATCTTGATTAATGTTACCCGCTTCCTCATAAGTTGGTTTAAAGCTTTTATATTTTTCATTGGCAAACACCTCATCTTCTGCTATAAATTCGAAATCAAAATTTTCGGCATATTCATCAAAAAACGCAGTATGCAATTTATTAAGTGGTTCTGATTGATTAAAATCAGGATCATCACTAAGATTTGAATTTTTGGCAATTAAATCAGCAGAAGCATCAAGCGCTGATAAATCTAGCATTTTATCTGCGTAAAATGTTACTACAGCTACCTTCTTCTTTTGCGCATTACTTACCATAAATAATGACAGAAAAGTTACTAGCATTACTATTTTTAAATATTTCATATTATTGGTTAATTTATAAGTTTAGTCACGAAAATAATCTAATCTGATAGTTATAACAAAAAAAATCCTGATTTGAAAATTCATCAAATCAGGATTATAATATTTAAATTTTCACTTTATCAGCTACTTACGATACTAACATTGTTACAGGATTTTCAATATATCCTTTCAAAGTTTGAAGGAATTGCGCTCCTGTCGCACCATCTACAGTTCTATGATCACATGCTAGACATAATTTCATAGTGTTACCTACAACAATTTGCCCTTCTTTAACCACCGGTTTTTCTACTATGTTACCAACAGATAAAATTGCTGAATTAGGCTGATTAATAATTGATGTAAAACTATCAATACCAAACATTCCTAAATTAGAAATAGTAAAAGTACTGCCTTCCATTTCATCTAAAGCTAGTTTTTTGTTTCTTGCTTTACCAGCAAAATCTCTAACTGCTGCACCTATTTGAGTTAAGCTTTGCTCATTCGCAAATTTAACTACAGGCACTAACAATCCATCTGGTACAGCAACTGCAACACCAATATGTACATGGTTATTTAACTGCATTCTGTCATCAAACCACTGAGAGTTAACTTGAGGATGTTGTTTTAATGCTAAAGCACAAGCTTTAACCACTATATCGTTATAAGAAATTTTTACATCTGGTACAGAATTATATTGCTTTCTAAAAGCAATAGCATTCTCCATGTCAAACTCCACATTTAAGTAGTAATGTGGTGCTGTAAACTTAGACTTAGCTAAATTCTTAGCAATCGCTTTACGCATATTAGAATTTGGGACTTCATCAAAATCTTCTTGACCTGATGGCACAAATTTACCAACTGATGCTCCTGAAGCAGCAGGTGTAAAGTTCTCTATGTCTTTCTTAACGATTCTTCCGTTTTCTCCAGAACCACTTACTTGAGATAAGTTGATTCCTTTTTCTTCTGCCATCTTTTTGGCTAAAGGTGATACAAAGATGCGACCTGTACTTGTATTTGAAGTCTTAGGTGCTTCCTTCTTAGCTTCAACTTTTTTAGGAGCAGCTTTAGGCGCTTCTTTCTTTGCTTCAACTTTTGGTGCTTCTTTCTTTGCTTCACCACTACCAGCAACTTTAAAGTTTTTGGCTACATCAGAAACATCAGTTCCTTTTGGGCCAATAATAGCTAATAATGAATCTACTTTTGCCGAATCACCTTCGTTTAAACCAACATATAATAAATTACCAGACTGGAATGATTCAAATTCCATTGTCGCTTTATCAGTTTCTATTTCTGCTAAAATATCACCTTCTTCTACCTCATCACCAACTTGTTTTAACCAAGTAGCAACAGTTCCTTCTTCCATGGTATCACTTAAACGTGGCATGGTAACAACTATAACGCCTTCTGGTAATTCAGTTGCTTCTGTAGATGCTTCGTTTGAAGTTTCTTCCGTCGTAGCTGATGTTTCTTCTTCTTTTTCATCAGATGATGCTTCAGTACTCCCATTTAAGTAGCCAGAAATATCTTCTCCTTCTTCACCTATAATAGCTAAAAGCGTATCTACTTTTGCTGTTTCACCTTCTTGTATTCCTATATGAAGTAAAGTTCCTTCGTTGAAAGACTCAAACTCCATTGTAGCTTTGTCTGTTTCGATTTCAGCTAATATATCTCCTTCTTCAATTTTATCACCTACATTTTTTAACCAAGAGGCAACAGTTCCTTCTTCCATTGTGTCGCTTAAACGCGGCATATTTATTACTTCTGCCATAGCTTACTTAATTTTGTGATCTATAAATGGATAATCTTCTTGTTCGTATACAACATCGTACATTACGTTCTTATCTGGATATGGAGATTCATCTGCGAACTTCTCACATTCAGCCACACGTTTTTTAACATCCTTATCAATTTCTTTTAAGTCTGCTTCTGTAGCATATTTTTTCTCAAGTATAATATCTTTAACCTGTGTAATTGGGTCAATTTTCTTATACTCTTCAACTTCGTCTTTAGTTCTATAGTGTTGCGCATCAGACATTGAGTGGCCTCTATAACGATACGTTTTAACTTCTAAGAATGTTGGTCCTCCACCTTTTCTAGCACGAGTAATCGCTTCATCAAAAGCTTCAGCTACTTTTATAGGATTCATACCATCAACCGGACCACAAGGCATTTCGTACCCTAAACCTAGTTTCCAAACATCTGTATGGTTTGCTGTACGCGCCACTGAAGTTCCCATAGCGTATCCATTGTTTTCACAAACAAATACTACTGGCAGATTCCAAAGCATAGCAAGATTAAAAGTTTCATGTAATGAACCTTGTCTTGCAGCTCCATCACCAAAACAACAAATTGTAACACCATCAACATCATGGTATTTATCTCCAAAAGCAATACCTGCTCCTAACGGTATTTGACCACCAACAATTCCGTGACCTCCATAAAAACGGTGTTCTTTTGAGAAAATATGCATTGAGCCTCCAAGACCTTGAGAAGTTCCTGTAGCTTTTCCAAATAATTCTGCCATAACACGTTTTGGATCAACGCCCATACCAATAGGCTGAACGTGATTACGATATGCCGTAATCATTTTGTCTTTTGTTAAATCCATAGCGTGCAATGCACCTGCTAAAACGGCTTCTTGTCCATTATACAAATGAAGAAATCCTCTCACTTTTTGTTGAATGTAAACTGCGGCAAGTTTGTCTTCAAACTTTCGCCAGAACATCATGTCTTCGTACCACTTTAGGTAAACCTCTTTAGTTATTTTTTGCATTATCTTGATAAGTGTTCATTAAATAGTTTAACAAAAATAACACTTTAGAGAATAATTAAGAAGTAGTATCTAATAAAAAAACAGCGGATTATTGAATAAAATGTAACAAAACTATCATAATACTGAATTTTCAAAAAGCAACGGTAATAAATTAGCTAATGAGCTAGACTTAACAACCTTTCCTTGCGCTCCCATAAAATAAATTTCGATAGGTAGATTTTGTTTTATTTCATATTCAGCAATAGATTGTCTACAAGATCCACATGGTGGAATTGGCTTATCTGTTACCTGATTTTGTGAAGATGCTGTAATTGCCATTTTTAATATTTTGGCTTTAGGATATTTTGCACCTGCATAATAAATGGCTGTACGTTCTGCACATAAACCAGAAGGGTAACAAGCATTTTCTTGATTACTACCTATTACAGTTTCGTTATTATCTAGTAATATAGCTGCACCAACATTAAATTTAGAATAAGGCGCATAAGCATTATCTCTTGCTTCTATTGCTAATTCCATTAATGATTGAATTGACTTAGGAAGCTCATCAAAATCCTCGTAGATATCTAGCTTTGTTTCTATTTTTACTTCCTTCATAAGTGTACTATTTATTTTAGCCAAAAAAACTATTGCTTATAGACAATAGTTTTTTTTGGAATCTAAATTTAGTTATAATTTACTAATATTCGTTGTATTCATTTGCACCAAAATTAAATGTAAGTGAAAAACGTAATGTGTTTTCTAATGGACTTTGAATTTTTGAAGCTGAAAACAAATAAGATAAATCAACATTAATGGTTGTGTATTTAAAACCTGCACCTAATGCGAAAAACTTACGTGCACCTTTATCATCCGCTTCATTAAAATAACCACCTCTAAAAGAAAAATTATCTTGATATGTATATTCTGCTCCAAGTGCCCAAGTGAATTCTCTTAATTCTTCACTGAATCCTCCTGGTGCATCACCAAACGACTGAAAAACACCACTTAAGAAACTGACATCTGTACTTTGACCATCTATAATCACACCTTCTTCAGAAGCAGCACTTTGCTCATCTGTTTGAAAATCGCCATCATTAGCATCAAAAACACCATCATCATTAACATCTGTAAACACAATTTTATCACCATAAATTGGAGGTGTTGGCACCAAATATTTTGTTACCTCAGCTGTAACTGCTAACTTATTATATTCATCAAAAATAAAATCGAAACCTGCTCCTAATCTTAAATTAGTAGGCTGAAATACTTCTTGTCCTCCATCATCATACTTAAATCTTGGTCCTAAATTTTGAATCGCAAAACCAAGTCTCCAGCGACCATTAAAATCATTGTAAGCTTCTTCTTCACTTTGGTAGTAGCCTGTAATATCAGCACCAAACGTATTTCCTGGATTTGCATTAGGATCTGTTTGATTTAGTCTCAAAGCAGAATGCATATAACGAAGAGCCACAGCCATAGAAAATTGCTCACTTAACCTCAGTGAATAAGCAGCATCTATTGCAAATTCATTTGGTTTTACTGCAACTCCTGGTGATGTAGCATCTTGAGTTAATACAATTTCACCAAGTGAAAAATACTTTAAACTTGCTGAGAATGCACTCACATCACTCAGTCTATTAAAATACGTTACATAACTTAATGAGATATCATTTACCAATCTTGTTAAATAAGGCGTATAACTTAAACTTGCTCCTTGTTTTGATTCTGAAAACGCATATTTAGCTGGATTATATTGTTGAGAAAAGCCATCTACTGATGTAGCAACTCCCATATCTCCCAATGACGCAGATCTTGCATCTGGAGAAATTAGCATAAATGGCAAACCTGTTGTAATCACTCTAGTATCTGAAATACTAGGTCTTAATTCTGTTGTTTCTACTTGCCCAAAGATTGAACTAATTATAGTTAAAGCAAAAAAGGATAAGATGTATTTTTTCATGGTTATTTTAATAAGAATTAATATGCTGTTTCTATACTAATTCGTTAGCAAATATAATTTTTTATTTAAGAAGTAATTTAAAGTTTATGTTTTTGCTTCAAATTATCGATGTTTTACATTAAAACATATATTATTTTAAAGAATCACAAGTTTTTGAATTTTCTCAACTTGCTTATTTAAACGATCAGATTTCACTTTTAGTTTATACACATACACTCCTTTTCCGATTTTGTCTCCAAAATCGTCTCTTCCGTCCCAAACTATGCTCCTTGACAAAGAGGATGAACCACTATTACAGCATTCATCTGCACTTGTTTGTCCATTGAGCGTTCTTACTAATTTTCCAGATATAGTAAATATTTGAACTGATATATCTAAAGCATCAGAACTATTATGATTAAACCAAAACTCTGTGTAACTCACAAATGGATTAGGATAATTTAAGACATTATTAATGACTAATTCTTCATCTTTATCAAAGACTGTAAATTGAATTTCCGAAGTTGAAGAATTATTATATACGTCCCAAGCTTTTAAAGTTAAGGTATGTAAACCTTTCTCTAAATCTCTAAACGGATATGTTAATGTACCATTTGTATAATCATCAACATTAGCCTGATAATAATTATTTAATACTATTGGATTAGTTTCATCACCATCTATTATAGCAGTTATATCATGACCAATACCACTTGCTGTATTAATTCCGTTTTCATCTTGAAGCTTAACTAAAAAATTAGGCGATTCATTTGTAATACCACCTGAAACAAAGTTTTCATCGTTCATATATAGTTGAATAACGGGTCCAATATTATCTTCTGCTGCATTTTCATTGATTCCTCCAATCTTAATATCAAAATTTGCTCCAGACTGATCTGCTGTTTGACTCGTATTCTCTGCATAGAAACTAACTTTACCTGTTCCGACAGGAATACCAATATCCCTAGGCACAACAAAATCAAATTCAAACAAACCATTCACAATACTTGCTTGTCCATTAAATAAAATTTCGCCTAAAGTTGTATAATCTAACGTTACTAATTTTTGACCATTTGAGTCGCAATCACTTGGATCATCGTTTTCATCACAATCTTCTTTTATACCATCGTTGCCTAGTGTTGTTCGTTCAATAGATTTATCAAATACCGTAGCTGTTAACTTACCATTATAATTAGATAATAAATTTCCGTTTGAATCAACAACTTCACCCGCAAACTTAGTATAGCTCAATGCTTTTAAAGTATCTATACTTTGTGTAATTTCTACATCATTTACTTTGGTTAACTTAATATCTGGCTGTCCAAAACCTAATTTCATGGCAGGATCACCTATATAGTAAACCAATCGTTTTTGTGATTGACCAGCAATATTATTATCTATTTTAGTTAATCGCACTGCTTCCGCGGCGGAAGGATATTCATTAGACCCAAAAGCGTATAGGTAATCATCTAGTACTGCATTGAAATCTTCACCTACATTAACTATGATCTGTCTAGTTGTTGTTATTAAGGCAATAGATCCGCCGTTTGTGTTCCAAAACATAAACTCACCAGCCGTATCTCTATCTGGATCATCAAACTTTGTGTATTCACAAGTCACAGTAATAAAGAGATTGAATTTACATATGTTGTTTACCTCTTGAGATTCAAACTTATCAAAGATTCGTTCTTTAGCAATGCCATCTTCACCGCCATGTCCAAAATAGTTCACAACTAAAGCACCTACTTCTATTGCATCTTTGATAGCTTCATTAACTTCTGGATATCTATCTCCAGCTGAAGAAGATTCTTGTTCAAACGCGTCAGAATGAATTTTTACTACATTTAAAAATGGTTTTTCTTGTTCTAACGTTATCCCTAGATCTTCTGTAGCTATCTGCAGTCGTTTTTCCCATTCTTCATCCACATCGTCTGAAATAAGAACAATATTATTTCTCCAATTACCAAAAGATTGCGGTTGATAATAAGCTTTTACTTTATCTACCATTTCGGTTGCACGTTGCACATCTTCTGCTACAATTCTACCCACTGCAATATCCATTCTATCACTACTATCCATATTTCCTTCATTCTCATCCATCATTGTAAAAAAATCATCGGACACAAATGAATTAATTAAACTATAACTATTAATGGTATACCATGAAGGCACTAAATTGGTGTTGTTACTTATTCGATCTTTGTAATCATAAGACCCATCACCAAACAGACACAAATATTTTAGACGATTT
This sequence comes from Winogradskyella sp. 4-2091, assembly GCF_045765065.1. Lineage (NCBI taxonomy): Bacteria > Pseudomonadati > Bacteroidota > Flavobacteriia > Flavobacteriales > Flavobacteriaceae > Winogradskyella > Winogradskyella sp. 4-2091. Next base: position 20,419 of record NZ_JBJKOD010000008.1, on the reverse strand, counting down.
GCTTCCGTACTTGCATTATCATATACGTATTTCACAAAATTTCTTAACGCTGCAATATCTTGACTACCTGTGCTAAACTCATTATAAATTAATTGTAGATCTACAACTTTTACATTTAGGTTATATTGCTCTCTGTTTATCTGAGCCAACCGTTCTGCTTGTGTTAAAAATTGCGAAGGTGCTAGTATGATATAATCAATATCTTCAAACTGTCCTTGAGCATTATTAAAGATTGTGCCTTTTAAGTTTTGATTAGCCAAAGATGATCTTGTTTCTTTTAATGGCGATAAGGTATTTGAATAAGAAAACGCGATATAAATTCGTTCTTCACCAGATTGTGACTTAAAACTTAAGCTATTTGAATTCTCAGAATTAATTGTATTGGCTACATTAAATCGATCTGAAATATCCCAAATTTCACTTAATCCTGATGTATTAGTGACATTATATTGTGCAATACCAGGTGTAGTGACAACAGTTTTGTTCTTAAAAACCATTTGATCACCTTCATAATTTAATTGCCTTGTGGCTTCAATATTAATATAATCTAAAAACGCGTTAGATGAAGGGTTTCCACTATTGTTATAATCTAGATTCACAACAATATCATCTGACGAAACATTGACTAATCCATAATATGAATTTCCAGATGCCAAGATAGAACCTGCCGTTATAGTGCCTAATCCTAAATTTGCAACTTGACTTCCGTTGACATTTACTTGCATTGTTGTAGCTACCTCAGAAATAGAACCAAAAGCAACCTCAAATTCAATAGGCTCACTTGTAACTAAATTAGGAAAATCAAACTCATACGTTCGTTGATTTTCTATATCAAATTCATCGCCAAACCAGCGTCTACCTATTTTGGCTATATTGGATTCATCTACTTCGTAAAATTGATAATCTTGAAAAGTATCTATTTCTAAATCTGGCTCTTGAGCAATTGTAGGCATTGATTGAATACGTTTTCCTTCACCAGAGCCTATATTTATGTAATAATATGTCTTGTCTGTATATAAATTTAGATTCGTTTGACTTTCTTCATTGTAAGACTTTGGCCCTTCACCATAGAATAGGATAAAATCGCCATTATCAAAACTGCCATCGGTCTCACCTACAAACTTTATAGCATTTTCAACCACATCAAAAGGATAATTTGCAGAATTAGCATACGGCAACATTCTTCCGCCATTGCCAAAAAGTTTAATTGTTCTTGGATCTATTGAATTAGTACTAATTCCTAAACTACTTAAAAAGTCTTTTGTTAATTTAAAAACACCTGACTCTTCAATATAGAACCGATACCATTCACCAGTACTTAAAACTGAATTGGTAATTTGGTTAGTTGTCATTGTACTATTATTTAAACGACTAGATAGGGTACTATATATTAAGGTAAAGGATACTACTTTTTTGTAAATGCCATTTTCCTTTATAATAGGTTGCATCTGAAAATAACAAGAGCGCTGTCCTCTAGCATTAGTATTGTACAATTTATAATGATGTGATGCAGAGATTACTGTTGGGTCTAAATCTTTTAATTCACTTTTATTAATAGTTTCATAAACTATATTAGTCAATTGTACTGTGTTTTGGTCTATAGTAATTCCGTTAGATTGCCATTGTGCAAAAAATATAAGCCCTTTGTCTTCATCAAAACTAAAATGTTCAGAATCAAAACTAGGAACTTCAAGTTTACTCAAAGCAGTTTCTAATATTTCAGTCCCTTCCCAATTAATATTAAATTGTTTTTGTTGACCAAAACAAAAGATTGTAAATAAAAGCAAAATGATAGAATAACAATTTTTCATTAACTTGAACAATATTAAGTATCAGATAAAATCTTTAAAAAGTCATAAAATTGACAAATTCATGATTTTCACAGTAAATTAACGGTAATTAAAGCCTGTTATTATGAGGGTTTAATTTTTATTTCAAAAATACAACAATAATTCAGATACACCCTCGTTAATAAAGGGTAAAATACATCGACAAATGACCAAAAATCCGTTGTGATGTTCAAAAAAAAGGATGAAATACACGTTTTTTTGCATTTTGATGCAAAAAAAAGTTGTTAGTTTACCTTTAATTACTATATTGCGACTCTAAAATTAAACGAGCTTACTTAAACCTATGGATATGAAACATGTCTCAAACCTAAAATTACTTATTGCATTAACGCTTTGCGCTACGATAGTTAGCTGTAATCGTTCTTCTAATGATGGCAACGTAGATAGTGCCACTGGATGGAAAATTAACGATAAAAAAGGTGGTTTTCAATACAACACCCAATTCAAGGAGCAAGAAACGCCTCCAGGAACATCTTTTATAGAAGGTGGAACTTTTACAATGGGTAAAGTGCAAGATGACCCAATGCATGATTGGAATAATACTCCAAATCAACAACACGTTCAATCTTTTTACATGGATGAAACTGAAGTTACAAATCTTAACTACACGTTTTACTTAGATTATTTAAAGAACGTATATCCACCAGAAGATCCTAACTATGCATTAATATATAAAGGAGCACTTCCTGATACATTAGTATGGAGAAACCGTTTAGGATATAACGAAATGATGACTGAAAACTATTTGCGTCATCCTGGTTATGCAAACTACCCAGTAGTTGGTGTTAGTTGGATTCAAGCAGTTGAATATGCAAACTGGAGAACAGACCGTGTAGCTGAAATGGCTTTACAAGAGTCTGGTTATATTAAAAGAGATGCTCACCTTACTGACGTAAATGCTGAAAGTACTTTTAGTACTGACACTTATATAAATGCACCTTCTCAAACTTATGGTGGAAACACAGAAGTTCTTGAAGGCGGAAAACGTAAGCAACAAACAGATGCTGAAGGTAACCCTGTGAACGTATATGCTAGTAGAGAAACTGGATTAATCCCAGTAAAATATAGACTACCTACTGAAGCAGAATGGGAATATGCTGCATTAGGCATGAGTGAATTACGTAGCTATAATGTTTATAGAGGTCGTAAAAAATATCCTTGGGATGGTCAGTACACAAGATCTGGAAAACGTGTAAATCGTGGAGATCAAATGGCCAACTTTAAGCAAGGAAAAGGTGATTACGGTGGAATTGCAGGATGGTCTGATGATGGCGCTGATATTACAGCAGAAGTAAAAACATACTCTCCAAACGATTACGGTTTGTATGATATGGCTGGTAACGTTGCAGAATGGGTAGCTGATGTTTATAGACCTATCGTTGATGATGAATTTAATGATTTCAACTATTATAGAGGTAACGTTTATTCTAAAAACGCAATTAACGAAGATGGAACAGTGAAAATTGTTACTGTTGATGAGATTGTTTACGATACTTTACCAAACGGTAAGATTGTAGCAAGAGATTTACCAGGAGAAATTGCAAGAGTACCTGTTGATGAAGAAGAAACTTATTTAAGAGCTAACTTCAGCCAAAGTGATAATAGAAACTTTAGAGATGGTGACAAACGTTCTTCTCGTTACTACAGAGAAAGCTTTGATGAAACAGAAGGAAGCAAGAACAATGACACTCGTAAGATGTATAATTCTCCAAAACATACAGTAGAAGTTGATTCTGCTGAAGGTAAATTAATTAGAGAATATGATAAATCTAGTAGTAGAACTTCTTTAATCAATGATGATGTAAGAGTTTACAAAGGTGGTTCATGGAGAGATAGAGCTTATTGGATTGATCCAGCTCAACGTCGTTACTTCCCACAAGATATGGCAACTGATTACATTGGTTTTAGATGTGCAGTTTCTAGAGTTGGTTCTAAGAGCCAAAAAGGAGGAAAAAGACGTAACTAAGAAACGTTTAATAATATTTAAGAAAGTCCTGATAAATTTATCAGGACTTTTTTATTTTTAAGCCTATGGAAATTGCTGATATATATTTAAAATTTAAGTCCACTTCTGGCATATGTACAGATACAAGAAAACTTAAACAAGATTGCTTTTACTTCGCTTTAAAAGGCGATAATTTTGATGGTAATAAATTTGTCTCAAAGGCATTTAATGGTGGTGCTAAATACTGTGTTGTTGACGATAAAACTTCTGTAATCAATGACCAATGTGTTTTAGTAGAAGACGTATTAACAACATTGCAAACTTTAGCTTCATATCACAGAAAAGCCATAAACATACCCATTATTGCTTTAACAGGAAGTAATGGAAAAACCACTACTAAAGAACTCATATATGCCGTTCTTAATACAACATATAATATAAAAGCCACTATAGGAAACCTAAACAACCATATTGGTGTTCCTTTAACATTACTCCGATTTACTGAAGATTTAGACTTTGGTATTGTAGAAATGGGTGCTAACCACCAAAAAGAAATTGCATTTTTAAGTGATATTGCTCAACCAAATTATGGATTAATTACCAATTTTGGAAAAGCACACTTAGAAGGGTTTGGCAGCATAGAAGGTGTTATAAAAGGCAAAGCGGAACTTTATGATTTTATAAAATCTCATGATGAAACCATATTTGTAAACCGTGATGACCAAAAGCAAATAGAGCAAGTTGCTGAATATGAAAAATTGATAACCTTTGGTAATGACGTTGCCAACGATTGTGTTGTTTCTTTTGTAGACGCAAATCCTAACGTAACACTAACTTACAAATCGGTACAAATTAATAGCAAACTTATAGGCAGTTATAATTACGCAAACATCGCTGTAGCGATTGCCATTGGTCAACATTTTAATATTTCTGTTGAAAACATTAAGCAAGGTATAGAAAACTATGTACCAGATAATAATAGATCGGAGATAATTAAAAAAGGGAGTACAAAAATAATCTTAGATGCTTATAATGCTAACCCAACAAGTATGTTAGCAGCACTCCAAAACATGAAACAATTAAAGGCTGACAATAAATTTCTTTTTCTTGGTGATATGTTTGAATTGGGTGCTGAAGCCGAAAAGGAGCATCAAGCTATTGTAGATTTTGCTGAAAACAATTTTGAGAATAATATATTCTTAATTGGACAAAATTTCGGAAAAACACAAACTAAAAGAACTACCAAACGCTTTACAAATTTTCAAGATATAAAGTCAGAGATTGCATCATTGGCACTCCAAAATGCCACTGTTTTAATTAAAGGATCTCGTGGTATGGCTTTAGAGCGACTCTTAGATTTGATTTAATTTTGAGAACAATTTCTACACAAACTATTTTATCTTATTCTACCACCTGAATAAGTCATAGCTTCTCCTTTACCAAAACCATAACTTAATCCTAAGGTAACAAATCGACCACGTTGATCAAAACTATAAGTTTCAAAAGTTGATTGATAGACGTTACTTTCAGATATTCTTGATTCAAATAAATCTCTAACTCCTAAGTTAACCACAGCTTTTCCTTTAAAAATTTTTTTTCGGATTCCTAAATCTAAAAAAGCGAAACCTGTTACTTCTCCTTGAATTGTCTTATAACCCGACTGATATCTTCCGGTTAATTCTAAATCTATATCTGCTGGTAATCCTATTTTTGCCCCTAGCCTAGATGACCATTGACGACCAGAAAAATCGAAAGATTGTGTTTCGAAAGTGCCGTTACGATCAAAATAATTATAATTAAAATCTCCTGTTAATGTTAACCATTTACTAGGACTGTATTTACCATTAGTTTCAAAACCTACAGAACCATTAGTACCAATGTTTTCTGGTATTGTAGTTGTTACATTATCTTCAAAAGTAGATACGCGCTCAATAACATCTGTAGTATATTTATAATATACACTAGAACTAAACGAGGCTTTACCTATTTTATAAATACTCGTTAACTCATAAGAATCTGTAAATTCTGGCAGTAAATCAGGATTTCCAATCCTAATATTAAAGTTGTTTCTGATATTAAAAAATGGATTTAAATCCCATAACCTTGGTCTAAAAATACGTCTAGAAAATCCTAATTGAAACGAAACAATATCACTAAGTTTATACGACGCATGTATGGATGGAAAATAATCCGTGAAATTCTGATAATTAGATTCATCCGTATTGGTTAAAAGCGTTTCTAAATCTGTATTTTCTAACCTTAAGCCAGCTTTTATTCCCCATTTTTCTAATTCATAAGCACCTGTAAAGTAAATACCTAATACCTTTTGATTGTATTCAAAATTATTAGTTAAGTCCTCGTTCACAACATATGAACCTCCTTCTAAATCTCTTACTTCATAGTTGTTCCCTACATCATTAATTACGTATTGCGCACCAGCTTCAATAGTATATGTATCAGATAACGGATTTGTATAATCTACTTTAAAAGTATAGTCTGCTTGTTGAAAATCAGTATCTGTTTGCTGATCACTATTGGCATCAGTTCCAGAAATAGTTCTATTTTCAAATTGAGATGATTGGTCTTTCCCGAAGAATCTTCCTAAAGCACTTAATAATAAAGAATGGTCTTCATTATTTTTGAATTGCTTTTTATAATTAAACTCATATTGATATTTAGGGTTAGTCGCTTCTGTAGTTTCACGCCTTAACCAACTTGAAGTTAGTATGTTATTTGAATCATAAAACCTAAACTTAGTTTCCGAAGGTTGGTCTTCTATTTCGTAAGCAAAATTCCCTGATAAGGTTAATACATTAAGATCATTTATATGATAATCTGTTCCTAAAGTGATATTATAAAATGTTTCATCTCTATAGGCTATTCCGTCGCTGTAAATGATTTCATCATCGACTAAATTTCTATTAATGGCTTCACTCTCTCTTGGCAAAGAGCGATAACCAGCTCCTATTTGAGTAAACAAATTGAATTTCTCAGTTCTACGATTAAGACTTATACCAATACTATGATTATCTGGTGTACCTGTATTTAATGATATAGAACCATTCCATCCCCTTTTTTCTTCTTTCTTGAGAATAATATTTAAAATACCTGCTGTCCCTGAAGCTTCATACTTAGCGGAAGGGTTAGTTATAACCTCAATACTTTCTATCATATCTGCAGTAATTGTACCTAATGCGTTACTAGATTCGTCAGCTAAAACAGAAGGTTTTCCATTGATTAAAATCTGAACACCAGAGCTTCCTCTTAGGCTAATTTCTCCTTCTATGTTAACTGCAACGGATGGTACATTGTTAAGTACTTCTAATGCACTTGCACCTGTACTACTTATATCCTTACCAATATTAAAAACCCGTTTATCTAGTTTAAATACAGTTTTAGACACTTCAGCCCTAACTACGACTTCATCTAGAATTTCATTATCTTCAGAGAGTTTAATTTTACCTAAGTCAATTTTTGAATTGGTAATAGTAAAATCAGTAATCGTTTTAGTTTTATAACCCATAAAACTTACTTCGATGTAAAAATCAGCTACCGATGTATATATTTGAAACTCCCCTTTATCATTAGTTGTTGTACCCGTAATAATGGCTTTAGAATTATTTTTATAAAGCGCAATAGTTGCATATGGAATAGGTTGCATCGTTGCTTCTTCAACCAACGTACCAATGACATCTATCTCTTTTACTTGAGCTACCAAAGTAGAACACGCTACTAATATCAACAGCGTAAATATTTGTCTTGAATACATTAAATTTGTTTTAGTACTAATTTAAAATTTTTCTTGCAGTTATAATATAATAATCAGGATTTTAACCCCTAACAAATACAATCGTAAAAGCAAAAAATCCCGATCTACAAATGTAAATCGGGATTCTTATTAAGTGGGCGACAAGGGATTCGAACCCCTGACCCCTTGGGTGTAAACCAAGTGCTCTGAACCAACTGAGCTAGTCGCCCTTATTATTAAGGACTGCAAAGATACTCTAGTTTTTAATATCTCAAAACATTTTTTAAAAATTTTTTATTTTATTTTTTATTGATCAATTTCTTCCATTGTTTTGACCATAAATAGCATTTCTTAATAAACAAATTTATACGATTTTAATATATTAGGTCTCAAACAAAAATCTATTGAAATATTACTCTTATATAGACGAATTCAGCCTGAATATTGAAGAACTCATTAGTTTATCTCCATATAAACTAAAAGAAATTATTGACAAGCTAAGCAAGCAAGACAAAAAATATAAAAAAGTAATAATTAACGGGCTAGAAGACGATACACTTAGATCATATCATGTAACCGTAGAAAAAAACCCTTGGTTAAAACATATGCTCTTCGAAAAATTTGATAAGCTCGAATTATCTCAAATCGAGCTTAATATAGAATACTTAAACTATTTGGGTGGTTTTAAATTTTTCATTGAACCATATCTACGACCTATCCTTCCCAATCTTATAAACCAATTAATTGAAAAAAATGAATTAAAACTTTTACTATATATTCTTAATCAAACCGATATATTTTCTAGCAATTGTGAAAAAGATGTTATTAGCATACTTAAGAGAAAAGTTAATAATGCTATAAATTATTTAGATCAAAATTCATTAAATAATTTAGATGAGAATATAAAATATATTAAAAATTATCGTTTTTACGAGACACTCAACTTGTATGAACCACATTTAAAGGTTGAACTCATTAAACTCTACGACAATATAATTGCAATCGTAACGCAATTTGATGTAGATGCAGACGATCCTATATTTAGATTTGTTTCTCAAGCTCAAGTCGCTTTTCAAAAAAGTCAGATTGACGATGTAGCTACAAAGTTATTCATCGATAACAATGCTGAAAACGCAAAGGATTATGCCTATAAAAATTCTTCTATAAAAGAAAAAAAGTCAAATAAACCTATATATCAACAATATGGTATCTATTTGGTTTTGGGAATAACTACTGTAATTGTTTTACTTTTTGCCATTACTTTTAAACGTGGACAAAGTTATCAGGAAGAACAAAATACATCTCAAACAGAATTGAACAGTAAAAAAAAGAAGAGAACTACGTACGATAATCGCATTCGATTTTATTATTCTCTAAAAAGAATAACTAAAAAAGGGCGTTCAAATAATATTTCAGTTGGTGCCACAGAAATTCAACCATTTTCTAATCCTTTCCCTAAAACATTCAAGCCTATGACTAACGACACAATGGCCTCTGAAAATATAAATGTACAAATAGCTAATGGAACAGGATTTGATTTAATAGTTTTTAAAATGATTGAAGGCCAAGATGAATCTATTTACATTCCAAAAGACAAAACACGATTTATCGCACTGAATCCTTTAGATTCATTACTTTTTTATAGTGGCAGCAACTTTGTATCCTCTAAATTTTCGAATTTTACACAGAATATGGTAATTTCTGACATTTATAAAGTAGGTAAAATTGAAAGTGCTCCGATTTCTACAATTAATATAACCGCAATAGACTCAATTAACAAGTTTAAAAGAAGGTTGATTTCCCGAAAAAATATCGAAGCAACTGAAAATATTACACTTAACAAATTGAGTATCGACAATTTATACAGAGCATATTATAATAAATATGTTAACTAAAGAACTTCAGCCACTACGAATGTACTGCCTCCAACATAAATTAAATCTTCTCTTTTAGCATTAGATTTTGCCATAGATAAAGCTTCCGAAACGCTATGAAATGAATCCCCTAATAATTGATATTTTGCAAATTCGAGTCTTAATAATTCAGCATCCAAACCACGTTGAACATTTGGTTTGCAGAAATAATATATGGCTGAAGAAGGAAGCAAAGGGACAATAGTACCCAAATCCTTATCGTTAACCACACCAAAAACAATATGAAGTTGATTATAATCTGTATTTTCAATTTGATTTAATACATACTTTAAACCTTCCTTATTATGAGCTGTATCACAAATAATCATAGGATTGTTATTTAGAACTTGCCATCTACCTTGTAATCCTGTGTTTTTTACAACCTTTCTAAGTCCAGTTTTTAAATTGCTATCAGAAATCTTAAGGCCTTTAGTCTTTAGAACTTCAACGGATTGTAAAACGGTCTTTATGTTGTGAATTTGATATGATCCTTTTAAGTCACTCTCTAAAACTCTCTTTATGTTTTGGTCTGCGAAATAAATATCAGATTGTGTCTCTTTTGCTTTACTTATAAATACAGTTTTGGTTTCGGAATGTGTTTCTCCAATAACTATTGGAATCTTGTTTTTAATAATTCCTGCCTTCTCTCCTGCTATTTCAGTGAGCGTATTTCCTAAAAACTGCGTGTGATCAATACCAATATTGGTAATAACCGATAATTCTGGAGTAATAATATTAGTTGAATCTAAACGACCACCTAAACCTACCTCAATAACAGCAATATCTACTTTTTGCTTAGCAAAATAATCAAACGCCATACCGACAGTCATTTCAAAAAAAGACAACTGATTTATTTCAATAAAAGGGCGATTCTGCTTTATAAAGTTAATTACAGCCAGTTTACTAATAACTTTACCATTTATACGAATGCGTTCTCTAAAATCCTTTAAATGTGGTGATGTGTATAAGCCAACTTTATAACCTGCTTCTTGTAAAACAGAAGCCAACATATGACTTGTAGATCCTTTACCATTAGTACCTCCTACATGTATGGACCTAAATAAAGCTTCAGGATGATTTAAGTGTTTTGCTAATTTAAGCGTGTTAGATAAGTCTTTTTTAAAGGCTGAGTTTCCTTTATTCTGATACATTGGAAGCTGTTGAAACATCCAATTTACAGTATGTTGATAGTTCATAGCTTATTGACCTACATCAAAATTAATACTTACAAAGCCAACTTGAGTTGTTGGTGCATCTGCATCAGATGGCCATTTATGTGACATTGCTATTTTCTTTGCTGGTGCAAGTAAACATGGATGTGTATTAGTAGAACCTTTAATACCTGGCTCTGCTTTTATTACTTTACCTTGTCTATTGACCTCTATCTTAACTACCACTAATCCATATTCATTACAATCTTGTTTGTAAATTTGTTTTGATGGTCTACCTCTACCACCTAAGCCATAACCAACGCCACCTTTTCCTGGTCCTGAACCTCCAAAATAACTTGGCGCATAAGGATCGCCATCTAACTGGCCTTTATTTCCACCTTGACTATCTGGTCCTTCACCTCCATCAGTATTACCCTCGGCATTTTTTACGCCTCCTATAAGATTATCTAGTTTACGCTTTTTCTCTGCTTCCTCTTTACGTTTCTTTTCTTCAGCTTCTCTTTTTTCGCGTTCCACACGTTCTGCTTCTGCTTTTATTTTAGCTTCTGCCTCTGCTTTCGCTTTTGCCTCTGCTTCTTTTTGCTTTTTTATAGCAATAGCTTCAGCATTTTCTTGTGTCATAACCTCTTCAGCTTTAGTTGAGGCTTCGGTTGGCGTAACTTGTGTTTCTTCTGGCACAGACTCTTCTACTACTTCTTCCTCTACAACTTTATCTTCAACTGCCTTTCTTGGCTCACTTAGCGGTTTATTTCCACTACCAAAATCAGTTGTTCCAAAGTTAACAGCAACACCATATTCTTCAGGTGGATCCATATACTGAGGACCAACAACAAACAATAACAAAAGTAAAATCAAAGTAATAAGTACTGTGATTCTTGCTGAATTACGTTCGTGTTTAGTCTCTAAATATTTCACTTTGTAGTTTATTTAATAGACCTACTAGGTTATATAAACCAAGAAGGTTATTGTTTGATAATATCAAACTTTCAAAAATGATGCCGTTTAATTTGGTTGAACAGCCAATATCACTTTAAATTTATTTCGGTTAGCGATATCCATCACTTTTACAACATTCTCTACAGGAACAGATTTTTCTGCTCTTAAAACAATGGTAGGCGCATCTTGATTAGACAGAATATCTAATAACCGCCTTTCTAAAATAGCTTCGCTCACTCTTTTTTGATCTATATAATAAGTCAAATCTTTCTTGATACTTACAGCTGTAGATTTCTTGTTTTCAGTTTTACCACTCGCCTTTGGTAATACAATATCAATAGCATTAGTACTTACCAATGTCGATGCTATCATAAAAAATATCAATAACAAGAATACAATGTCTGTCATTGACGCGAAATTGAACTCTGGTGTTATTTTATTTCGTCCTCTAATATTCATAAAATTAGATTGGTTCGTTTAAGTGATCTAAAAATTCAATTGAATTTGCTTCCATCTGGTAAACAACCTTATTAGTTTTACCCACGACATGGTTAAATGCTACGTAAGCAACTATACCAACAATTAATCCACCAACGGTTGTTGTCATCGCTGTATATAAACCACTTGCTAAAACATCCATTTGAATCGTTCCACCAGCGTTAGCTAATTCAAAAATAGAAATAATCATACCCACAACTGTTCCTAAAAACCCAATCATTGGTGCTACACCAGAAATGGTTGCTAATACATTAACGTTCTTCTCTAGATTATAAATTTCTAATCGACCTGCATTTTCAATCGCTGTATTAATATCATCTAAAGGTTTCCCAATTCTTGTAATACCTTTATTTATCAATCTTGAAACTGGTGAGTTTTGTTGCGCACACAACATTTGTGCTGAATCTATTTTTCCATTACTCACATGATCTTTAATCTGATTCATAAAGTTTGAATCTACCTTAGACGCAGCTTTAATAGCAAAAATTCGTTCAAAATAAATGTATATCGCTAATATTAATAGTAGAAATAAAATGAGAATAATAACTATTCCTGATGTTCCTCCACTGGTAATCAACTCAATTATAGATAATGTTTTTTCAACTGATTCGCCTGATTCTCCATCAGCCAAAACAGCAACTTCATCTTGAATAGCACTTAATGATATCATACTAATATGTTTATTTTTTTTAAGTTCTTCTTTTAATAACGTTAAGTTTTTAACTTAAGTATAATTGTATTATTTCAATATTAAAAAATGGCTCTTGTTACCATAAAAGCAGCAGCACCAGCTATAAAACCAACAAATGCCAACCAAGAGATCTTTTTAAGATACCAGAAAAAATCGATTTTCTCCATTCCCATTGCTACAACACCTGCCGCAGAACCAATGATTAACATACTTCCACCTGTACCAGCAGAATACGCTATAAAGTGCCATAACTCATTATCTAATGGCTCAGAGAACATACCTAAACTTGCAGCTACTAATGGTACGTTATCGATTACAGCTGAACCAACACCTAGTAATAGTACTACTAAATCGGAAACACCTTCATGATGAAACTCTGTTCCTAACATTGGCATTGTTTCTTGTAAAGAACCTGCAAAACCAAATAATATTCCTAAAGATTCTAAAGCAGCTACAGCCATTAAAATTCCTAAAAAGAATAAGATGCTTGGTAATTCAATTTTTGATAAAGAATGGTGAACAGGACTATGACTTGCATGCGCTGCATGCTCATCTGAACCAACTTCTGATATCGCGAATTTAGAATTACTGTAAACTTCTGCAAAAATAGCAACCACACCTAATGAAAGCATCATACCAACATAAGGAGGTAAATGTGTTACAACTTTAAATATTGGCACAAAAATAATTGCTCCTAATCCTAAAAATAACATTGTAGAACTAAATTTATTCTTTGGTTTACCATCTGACTCTTGTAACTCTAATGTTCCTTTAAAAGGTTTTAAGAATGAAGCGATAAAGGTTGGCACTACCATACACAATAATGAAGGAATAAATAGGTAAGCAAATAATTTACCTGTTGATACCTTATTACCAATCCAAAGCATTGTAGTTGTTACATCTCCAATTGGTGACCATGCTCCACCTGCATTTGCAGCAATAATAATTAAACCTGCATACCAAATTCTTACATCTCTTTCTTTTACAATTTTCTGTAAAATTGAAATTAAAACTATTGTAGCTGTAAGATTATCAATAATTGCAGAAAGTATAAATGCTAATATGGCAAACATCCATAATAACTTCTTTCGACTATTAAAGTTGACTGCATTTTTTATTGTAGAAAAACCATCAAAATAATCTATAATTTCAACAATTGTCATAGCTCCTAATAGAAACACGAGAATTTCGGCAGTTTTACCTAAATGATGTAATAAGGTTTCTTCCATTAAATGCATTTTTTCTTCATGCGGAAGCAACCCAAAATTATCCATTAAATTATGCTGAGCAGAATCAAACCATTGTGTAAAACCATCAATACCTAAAGATATCAATGCCCAACTTATAGCCATCATTACAAGAGCCGGAATTAACTTATCTATTTTAATATTATGCTCTAAAGTAATGGCCAAGTAGCCAAATACAAATACAAGAATTATTACTGTTTCCATAGTTTATTATATTAGTTGTCTAAGGGCAATTTCGAAAGCAGTTTCGCTAATGCCTATTTTTGTTGGGTTATTTTTATTTACTTCTATTAATGCTTTTCTTATCACTTTAGATGTATCATTAAAAATGGCTTCATCAGTCATTAGCACTTTTCTTTCCATAAAGTAAGCAAAAACTCTTGCCATTCCACAATTTGAAATAAAATCTGGGATTAAACTCACTTTTTGATCTGTGTGTTCCATGATAGAGCCGAAGAAAATTTCTTTGTCTGCAAAAGGTACATTAGCACCACAAGATATCACTTCTAAACCTGTTGCTATCATTTGATCTATTTGGCCTTGAGTAACTAATCTAGATGCCGCACATGGTGCAAATATTTCGGTTTGTAATGACCAAATTCTCTGATTTATTTCCTCAAAAGGAATTAAATTATCTGCTACAAGTGTATTTCCGTTTTTATTAAGGTAAAGATCAGTTATCTCTTTAAAAGAAAAACCATTTTCATTTATTAGACCACCAACTCTATCAATGATACCCACAACTTTAGCTCCCATTTGTGCAAAATAGAAAGCTGCAGCAGCACCAACATTACCAAACCCTTGCACCACAACACGTTTTCCTTTAATAGAATTTTCGTTAATATCGTAAAAATGCTTGGCTGCAATCGCGACACCATATCCAGTAATCATATCTGCAACAGTATATTTTCTACTGACATCTGGTGAATAATCTGGGTTTTCAATAACTTTAATTACACCTTGTCTTAATTGCCCAATTCTATTAATTTTATCTGCAATTGTAGGCTTAAAATGTCCTTCAAACACACCTTCTTGCGGATGCCAAACACCACTTTCTTCAGTGATTGGAATTACTTCATGTATTTCGTCTACATTTAAATCTCCTCCTGTACCATAATAACTTTTAAGTAATGGAGATACAGCAGCATACCAACGCTCCAAAACTCCAGTTTTTCTTGGATCGTGCGGATCAAAGTTAATTCCAGATTTAGCACCTCCTATTGAAGGTCCAGAGACCGTAAATTTAACCTCCATTGTTTTGGCAAGTGATAAAACTTCATTTTTATCTAACCCTTTACGCATTCTAGTACCACCACCAGCTGCACCTCCTCTAAGAGAATTAATTACTGTCCAGCCTTCAGCATCTGTTTCAGGATCATTCCAATGGAATACAATTTCGGGACTTTTATTTTCGTAGGTATGAAGAAGTTCTTTGATCAATTTTTTGAGTTTAATTTCGTGTAACAAATATAAAAAACTATCAACTCTTAATGTTAATTAAAATTGATTTTTAGGTATTAAAATTTTTCCAGAAGAATGGTCGTGACTTGCACCAGTGACACTGCCTAAACAATTGACTTGGTTTCTTTCTTTTAGAACGCCTAATAGACCGAAAATCAATGCTTCTTTAAATTCCACAATTTCGTCATCAGGTATTATAATATTTGATTTTGAATGATGTTTTATTCTGAGCATTAAAAAATCATTATAAACACCACCTCCTGTGACTAAAGCTTTTGAAATTTCTAGATTTAAAATTTTTGAAATTTGAAAAGCAATATGCTCAACAAACGTTCTTAAAACATCATTAAGTTGAAGTTTGAAAGAATCGATCAATGGAAATATATTTTCATGAACCCATTCTAGCCCTAAAGATTTAGGATGTTTTTCTGAATAGAATTGAAGTTGATTAAGTTGAGATAATAAGTTTTTGTGTATTTTTCCTGATGAAGCTAAATTTCCTTTATTATCATATTCTAAATCTAATTGCCCAACATAATGGTTTAAAACAATATTAACTGGGCAAATATCAAATGCAATTCTTTCATTATCGTCTTCGTACGAAACATTAGCAAAACCTCCCAAATTAAGGCAGAACTGATAATCATTAAACAACAATCTATCTCCAATTGGCACCAATGGAGCTCCTTGACCTCCCAATTCTACATCTTGAATTCTAAAATCACAAATCACTTTATGGTTTATTCTATCTGCTAATATTTGATTATTCCCTATTTGAAAGGTCAATTTATTTTCAGGTTGATGGAGTGCAGTATGGCCGTGAGAGGCAATAAAATCAATATCCTTAATCTTATTTTGTTCTATAAAATCTGAAATTACATGTGCTAAATATTCAGAATATTTTAAATCAATTTTCTGTAATTGTGCCATATTCATAGTCACAAGATTGCTTAGTGTTTTTTTCCAAACACTATTATACTTAACGGTTACAACATGGCTGATATTAAAACTCCAAAATTTATTAAATTTAAATTGAACAGCAATAATGTCAATACCATCTAATGAAGTGCCAGACATTAAAGCGAGAATTTTATAATTAGATTTTATCATATTAGTAAAAATAGTATTACTTATTGAAAATACGATAAGAAAAAATTATCTTTGCGTGAATTTTTTATTAAATCAATAATTAAAATAGTTTATGGACTTTAGTTTAACAGAAGAGCATTTAATGATTCGTGATGCTGCCAGAGATTTTGCACAAACCGAATTACTTCCAGGTGTTATAAAACGAGATAATGCTCAAAAGTTCCCTGATTCCTTAGTTCGAAAAATGGGAGAACTAGGCTTTATGGGAATAATGGTAGATCCTAAATATGGAGGGAGCGGAATGGATGCCATTTCTTATGTACTTATTATGGAAGAATTATCTAAGATTGATGCTTCAGCTTCTGTAATGGTCTCTGTAAATAATTCTTTGGTTTGTTATGGTTTAGAGGCTTTTGGTAATGAAGAACAAAAACAAAAGTATTTAACGAAGCTTGCAACAGGAGAAAGTATTGGTGCATTTTGTTTAAGTGAACCAGAAGCAGGAAGTGATGCTACTTCGCAAAGAACAACTGCAATTGATAAAGGCGATCATTATATAATAAACGGGACCAAAAACTGGATTACAAATGGAGGTCGCGCTGAATTTTATTTAGTAATAGCGCAAACTGACAAGCATAAAGGTTCGCATGGGATTAATGCTTTTATAGTTGAAAAAGGGACTCCAGGATTTGATATTGGCCCTAAAGAAGATAAATTAGGAATTAGGGGAAGTGATACTCATACGTTGCAATTTAATGATGTAAAAGTGCCTAAAGAAAATAGAATTGGCGAAGATGGCTCAGGGTTTTTATTTGCTATGAAGACACTTTCTGGAGGACGAATAGGTATAGCTGCTCAAGCTTTAGGTATAGCTGCAGGTGCTTATGAGTTAGCTTTAAAATACTCAAAAGAACGAAAAGCCTTTGGCACTGAAATTTGTAATCATCAAGCCATTGCTTTTAAGTTAGCAGATATGCATACAGAAATTGAAGCTGCAAGAATGTTAGTAATGAAGGCTGCTTGGGATAAAGATCAAGGAAATAATTATGACATGTCTAGCGCTATGGCAAAACTATACGCAAGTAAGGTTGCCATGGAACAAACTGTAGAGGCAGTACAGATTCATGGAGGAAATGGTTTTGTTAAAGAATACCATGTTGAACGTTTAATGCGCGACGCCAAAATAACGCAAATCTATGAAGGAACTTCAGAGATACAAAAAATTGTTATATCAAGAAGTCTTATAAAAGGCTAGTATCGATAAGTAATTATTATTGCAAAAAAAAAGACTTCAATTTAAATTTGAAGTCTTTTTTAGTTTTTTGATAATTCATCTAATACTATACGTAATTCTCCATAAGAAAATTTATCATCTAGTTGATGCTTTAAGTCTGAAAGATTCTCGAAGGTTTTACTAGGAATAGATGACATTAATTCTGAATAATGAGCTTTAGACATTAAGTCCGTAATGTTAACTTCTCCAGATGTTATGAAATTTGCTAAATGCCCAAAAACTGTATTAGTGTTTAACTCTCGCTCTAGCGCAATTTGATCAATAGACTTACCTGATTTAAACAAATCTAAAGATACTTTTTTGGTATCACCTTTCTGTTTTTTGGGTTTTTCTTCTTTAAAAACCAACTCTTGATTTTTAGTTTCAATATCATTTTCATCGCAGTAGCTAATAATCACTTTTAGAATTTCTTTACCGTATTTAGAAATTCTGGTTTTACCCATACCATGAATCTGTGACAACTCTTGTTCATTAACAGGAAGTAATTCACACATTGCATACAAAGACTTTTGAGTAAAAACTTGAAAGTGAACTAAATCCTCACGCGTTGCAATTTGATTTCTTAATTCCCTAAGGAGTTCAAACAATTCTATATTTGATGTGCCATCGATTACCATTTTGCGTTTCTTCTTTAGTTTCTCTTTTCCTAAAAAGACAGATTTTGCCCTTAATGATAAAAACTTTTCAGTTTCAAAACCATTTGATAGTCCCATAAAAAACAAAATTTTTGTTTCTACCAATTGATCTAAAGTATCTAAGTGTTTAATTATATCCTTATCAATAGTTTTGTTATCTGTAGAATAATTTACACTTTTAAGAGGTAATTCAATGACAGAATTAGTTTGTTCCTTAAAGTAGTTTAATGCTTTATTAAAACGATTTTGTAATACTAAATTTAATTCAGGTTCTTCTTCAGGCTCAATTAAAGTTTTTAATTGAATCTTGAAGCTATTGGCAATCTTAAGTAAATTAGCGATGCAAGTTTTAATAGTTAAAAGAGGTTCTTCTATAGTCCCTTCAATACTTCCTCGATTTTTGTAATAAATGTCTAATAATCGATTTATTGGGTATAGAAATTCATAAAAATTAAACACCTCAGAAATTAATTTTAATTGATATTGATGTTCAGATTCTTTTAAAGTTGTTACATCAGGCTGGTTTGCTTCAGAATCCTTATTAAAAGAAATGACATTTTGATCACTAATTATTTGAGTAGCATCAATCTTACTTTTAAGGACTAATCCCTCCAACGATTTACAACGACTTAAAGCAACATAAGTCTGACCATGTGCAAATGCACCTTCTGCATCAATTATCGCTTTATCAAATGTTAATCCTTGACTCTTATGTATAGTTATTGACCATGCCAAGCGTAATGGAATTTGCGAATAACTGCCAATCTTATCTTCGGAAATTGCCTTTGTTTCAGAATCTACATTGTATTTGATATTTTCCCATGTTTCTAGTTTAGTGATAATATTAAAATCATCATCAGGACATTTAACTATTACTTCATCCTTTTCTAATAAAATAACCTTACCAATTTTCCCATTGAAATAACGTTTATCAGTTGAACTATCATTCTTAATAAACATTACCTGTGCTCCTACTTTTAATACTAATTCAGATTTGTTAGGATAAGAATGCTCTGGAAAATTACCTTGAACATTTGCTTTATAAATAAATTCTCGCCCACTTAACTTATCCAATTCTAATATATTTGTTTGTCTTGCCTTACTATTATGTGTTGTCAGAGAAATATATCCATCGTTTTTATGAGGTTCAAAATCGGGAATAAACCGTTTATTTAATTCTTTAGCGGATTGAACAGTTAGTGCATTATTTCTAATTTCATTTAAAATATTAATAAATAAAGGGTTATCTTGTCTATATATATGCTTTAATTCTATAATTAAAGGATTGCAATTTTGATATGCTATACTACTGAAGAAATATATGTTACTATAAAAAGGTTGAAGAATCCTCCATTCATTTTCCTTTATTACTGGGGAAAGTTGCTGAAGATCACCAATCATTAATAACTGAACACCACCAAATACTTTACTCTTATCTTTAAAGCGTCTCAGGGTTTTATCTATACTATCGAGCAAATCCGCTCTTACCATACTTATTTCATCTATAACCAATAAATCAAGAGACTTTATAATATCAATCTTAGTCTTACTAAATTTTCTATTGAATCCAGATGCTGTAGCTAAATTATCTTCGGGTAATATTGGTCCGAATGGCATTTGAAAAAAAGAATGTATTGTAACACCATTAGCGTTGATTGCCGCAACACCAGTAGGTGCAACTACTACCATTCTTTTATTAATATGTGATTTTAATTTATGTAGAAACGTAGTCTTACCCGTTCCGGCTTTACCAGTCAAAAAGATATTCCTATCGGTTTTAGTTAAAAAATCCCACGCTAAATCTAATTCTCTATTTATCATTAAGTAAAATCTTAAAATAAGTAAATGAAGGTATTAAAATTTTCAGATTAAAAAAAACGAAAAAACCCTTACTAAATAAATAGTAAGGGTTTTACAATACCGATATATCGGTAAAAAAG
>NZ_JBJKOD010000007.1:0-227934 GCF_045765065.1 Winogradskyella sp. 4-2091 | reverse complement strand
TTTATTCAACAAAAGTAAATTAATCGTAATATTTTAAAAATCAAACTTATAAACAGTTATAAACAAGAAAAATCCTAAGCCAAAGACTCAGGATTCAATATAACATTTCGTAATCTATTTTATATTTTTCTATAGTTAAGTTACATTTTTAAAAGTAGGATAGTTCTCGGTAATACTACCAACACCTTTTTTATTCATTTTAAAAACCACATCTTTTTTTGTTGTAAACAATAACACAGATAAAAAAGAGGATTTTAAATGCTGCTTTACAATAGGCAAAGCGTCTTCTAAAGTCATTTCTTCTTCTATATCTTCGGTTTCTCGTGGTCTAAAGCTATACTTTAATATGACTTTAAAGTCGTCTTCTGCATAGATTGGCCTTAAGAAAATGTTTTTTAATTCCGGTTTACCAATGGTTTTTGCCATGGTTAATTTTGCAAAGGTTTTAGCTTCTATGCTTTCTTTTACTTGTTCCCAGAACTCATTAAATACATCTTGGTAGGTCATAGATTTTATTATTTATACTGGTTTGTCTCTATTTGTGGTGTTTGTTTATAATTGAATTTTACACTAAGGTTATAACATATTTATACAACAAGCCTATAAATATGGCCATACCAAAGCTTATTAATGTACCTATAAGCATGTATTCGGTAAGCTTTCTGTCTTTAGCTCTAGATAAATCGCCAAATCTAAATACGGATTTTGCCGCAATAAGCAACCCAATGGCACTCCACTGATTTAGTAATATAAAACTAAACACAAATAGACGTTCTAAAATACCAATGTATTTACCTGCGCTTTCTAATGAGTCCTCAGAATTATCTTCTTCTAAACTCCACTTTCCCATTAACATTTTCATAATGATAGAGGACACAGAAGTTATTAATAACAATGCAAGCAGTAATAACAAGGCTTCTTTAGAATATAATTTTTCAATATCTAAGCTATAAGGCGCTTTAAAATAAACGACAGCACCTATAATTAGTACATGAAGTATCTGATCTACAAAAAACAGCCATCTGGTATTAGCTTTTGCCTCGAGATTTATTTTAATGATATCAATGACCAAATGACTAATAACTATGATTATAAAATAGGGTAAAAACGACCAATTGAATTGAAACAGTTCTAATAATGCTGCAAAATGAACTAAACCATGAACGTATAAGTATTTTGATTTATGCTTTTTATCCTTTTTATCTTTTACCCAACTGTTTGGCTGTAAAACAAAGTCTCCAATGATATGTGCGATTAAAAATTTAGTAAATAAGAGTATCATTATTGAGCGATTTTTGCTTTATAAAAATTGTTCATAGTCATTATTTCTTCAAAACCTCCTCTTTTTAAAGCTTCACTAATACTACTTTGAGATTTATTGAGGAGTTGCGCTAAATCTTCTTGTTTTTTATCGGAATGCTCTAAAGTTGTTGTAATTACTTTAGCCACTGTACTACTCCAGTTATTTGCCGTTAACAATGCTAAACTAAGCATAATATTAATAGATTCATTGAAATTTTGGTCCGTTGTTTTTATGGCTAAGGTTTGCTTTTTTAAGGCTTCAAAGCAATCACCAGACATTATATATGCAGACCCATTAGATTCTGTTATTTTGCTAGATGCATAGGTTTCTTTACCTATACCAATGGCCATCCTAACATCTTGTGATTTTAGTTGTTTAATTGTTGCTTTAATATGCATAGCTGCAAGTAATGCTTTTTGTGGTGCTATTGAAAGCTGAAAACTATCGCCTCTAAATATCTCCCAACTATTAGATTCTTTGCCATAATAATTAAGCGTTTTTTTTAGAGGTGCTAACCAACGCTCTGTATCTATCTCTCTAGAATTGATGATATCTCCTGTGATTACTGCAATCATTTTTCTTGGTTTTACACAAATATATCGGTTTTTTAGCCAATATACAACTTTATCGGCTTAATAACCGATATTTTTAATTATCGGATTTATAACAGATAATTAAAAGTGGAATAAAAAAATCCTAAGCCAAAGACTCAGGATTTATATTTCTAAACTTTTAAAACTATTCACGCTCCAAAAGCTTTTTTGACACCTTATAAGTTGCTGCATACGCTAAACCTTCTTGTCGTTTTTTAAAAGTTGCAAATGCTCTGGTGTACCATTTGGGATCTGTTGCTTTCTTTTTAAACTCTTCGTGACTTAAAACGTCGTACATTTTACCATCTAACCAAGGTTCTATACCATAGATACCAATGCCAAAGTGCTGTACGCGCTGGAGTACGGTTTCAAAATCTGTTTCAGAGAAATAATGCGTTTCGCCATCGAAACCATCATTTACATTTTTTAAATCAGTGAAAACGTGTTTTTCTAAAAATTCTGTTTGTGTCATTATATTGCTGTACCTTAATAATTATTATCTATTCTATAATCTAAAATTAAGACGCTTTAATGTCATTAATTTCTGGACGCAAAGTTAAGCCTTCTTAAACCGATTACTTCATTTATTTAATAAGATGATAGCTTATTTTGCCAATCATTTAACTTAGGTTACAATCTTAAACATAGGATCGTTTTCCGTGATACTGCCTACTCCCTTTCTATTCTCTTTGATTACAATATACTTTTCGTTTGTAAATAACAGAACAGATAAAATCAATGAAGCACCTAAAACATCACAAAAAAATCCTAAGTCAAAGACTTAGGATTTCAATGAAACATAAGGGTTAACAAAACGGCCGAAATTTAGCTTTCATTTTTTAGTAATGGCGAATGATGTTCGCTCACAATTTTCCAACCTGCATTTGTTTTCGCAAATAACAATGACATCTGATCGATAACTACAACAAGATTTTCTCCAAATTTTAATTGAAAATCAGTATGCATTGTCACATTAGCCACATCGCCAAAAACAGCTATATGCATATCATTGGCATCAAATTTTATAACCTCTGTAACCTGACTAAACGTATTACGTTCAAATTCTTCATTCTCCTTGCTGTCATTTCGAGGTTCTCCATTTTTAAACTCAGTAAATTTTGGTCCATAAGCATGAAAACTAATTAACTTATCCATATCACCATCACGCAGACTTTGCTCTATGGCATTCCAGGTTTCTAATATTTCTTTTTTTGCTTCTGGAAACTCGTCATTTATTAAATCTACTTCCTCTACCTCTACAATTTCGGCTTTTTCTTTGGTTTGCTTACAAGCAAATATTGCAACACCTACTACTACAAGTAACACTAATTTCATTTTATAAATCATAATACATAATTAATTGATTAATAGCGAGTTAAAGATACAGCTAAAAATCGTAAGAACGTATACGTATAACTACGTAATTTTTTAATAATCAGATAATTACACTGTATTTAAGCGTAGTTCTTAATAAATACTCTGGTTGTCTTCATAAAAAATGAAGGAGCAATACCAGACGGTAGTTTAAAATGCAACCGGCAAACTAGGGAATTTTTGTATTAAACTGTTATATAAATAGATACGACTAACGCAACCCTTTGAAGCTTTGTGCGTCTACAACATAACTAATCCATTAAAACCTCTCAAATATGAAAAAATCAATCACTTTTATCTTAGTGCTGCTCCTAGCCTATTCGTGCTCAAAAGACAAACAAGAAAACAATGATGGAGATTTTAATCTCAGCGGAAAATTTGTCGCGCCTAATGGCACTGATGCTGTTTCTAAGGCTAATGTAAAATTATACGAAGGCAACACCCTTATAAATGAAACGCTTACAGATAGTGAAGGTAACTTTACATTAACTGGTGTATCACCTGGAGATTATGAGGTCATCATCTCAAGAGGACTTTTCTCAACAACTCTTAGTACAACTGTAAATACTGACAATGATATTTTTGATATAGACCTGAGTACTATTACCATTACAGATCTGCCAAACATCGCTGTAGTTACTGGTGATTACGATAATATAGAAACTGTTTTGTATAATATTGGGCTTGTAAATCCTGTAACAGGAGAACCATTATTTGATATTATAGATGGACATGATTTAGCAGGAAGACCAAGTAGTTCTCAACAAGGACACAGCCACGACACTAATACTAGCTTAAGTAAAACTACTACTAATGAACAGTTAGAACCTAATGTAGATTTTGGATTTGGAAGTTTAATTGAATCGCCTGCATTATTAGCAAATTATGATATTATATTTTTAAACTGTGGCTTAAGTGAATACAAAACAGAATTCACTAGTAATCTTACAGATTTTGTTGCCAATGGTGGCTTGCTTTATGCTACCGATTACACTTATGTTTATTTATATGACATTACTAATTATGGAACAGATTATATCTCTTTTAGAGACCCTTATCGTTCAGGTCAGTCATTATCTACAACTGCAGAAGTACTCAACGAAGATTTATTAGATTGGATGACCTTAAATTTTAATATTTCGACTACAGATAATACCGTTACAATTGATCAGTTTCTAAATAGCTGGCAACCCGTGGCATCTTACGACGACAATACTGTGTTGCCTTGGTTATATGGTCCTGTAGTGTATAATGACGGTATTGAAGAAGATATCTATTTAGCCTACACGTTTGCGCATGGTAATGGTGGTGTGTTATACTCCTCTTTTCATACTAAAAATAGTGCAACACAATCTGAAGCTGTTGAGCGTTCTATTCAATATTTAGTTTTTGAATTAGCGAGCTTAAAATCGGAATAATACATACCAAATAAAATTAAAAAACCCGAAGCCTTAGACTTCGGGTTTTTTAGTTATTTCTTAGTTTTGAAATTAACCCTCAGGATGCATAAAACGTTGCTTACCTAATAACTCTTCTTCAGTTTCTACATTATCATCATCAGGAATACAACAATCCACAGGACAAACAGCAGCACATTGAGGTTCTTCATGAAAGCCCATACATTCTGTACACTTATCTGGTGCTATGTAATACACTTCATCATCAATAGGTTCTTGTGTTTCGTCAGCATCAACTTCTTTACCATCTGGTAAAACAATTTTACCGGTTAAGCTTGTACCATCAGAATAACGCCAATCATCGGCTCCTTCGTAAATAGCTGTATTTGGGCATTCTGGCTCACATGCTCCACAATTTATACATTCGTCAGTGATTATAATTGCCATAGTTTTTATCTTTTTCTTTAGTAATCTGCGCGTTAATTAATTAAAATGTCAGATGTATTTCGCAAAATTTAATCCATATTTCACAACAAACTTTTTCTTGCTCATTTGGTTTGCGTAATTTTGCAAATGCAAAAATAAAGCCAAAACATCGTATAACCAAACCATATATGGATTTACAACAAAGAATTAACGCTTTTATAAAATTAGGCGCTTTTTTAAAGCAATTTGAGAATAACGAAGCCGTTATAAATAATAATATTGAAGCAAATGATTTATTTTTTGATGGCTTTAAACACCAAATAAAACTTGCTCAAGAAGCCAATGGCTGGTTTACAAAAAACAACATAACTTTTACGCTAAAAAATTGGTCTAATGCGTTGACCAACAAAAACATTAGCGAATGGTTAGAAAAGTATAACTTTAATATTGAAAACCCAAAGACCGTTGCTATTATTATGGCAGGAAATATTCCTTTAGTTGGGTTTCATGATTTTTTATGTGTCCTTATTTCGGGCCATAATGTTTTAGTAAAACAATCATCTAACGACAAACATTTATTACCATTTTTAGCTAAATATTTAGAGATAGTTGAGCCTCATTTTAAAGGCAAAATAAAATTCACTGAAGAAAAGCTTGAGGATTTTGAAGCTGTAATTGCTACAGGAAGCGATAACACTGCTCGCTATTTTGAGTACTACTTTAAGAACAAACCCTCTATCATTAGAAAAAACAGAAATTCAGTGGCTGTATTAACAGGTAATGAAACATCTGAGGATTTAGAATTATTATCTGATGATATTTTTAGATATTATGGATTAGGTTGCAGAAACGTTTCGAAACTTTTTGTACCAAAAGGTTATGATTTCCAAGCCCTATTTAAAGCCGTTTATAAATGGCATCCCATAATAAATGAATCTAAATACGCTAATAATTACGACTACAACAAAGCCGTGTATTTAATGAGTGAGTTTGATATGTTAGAGAACGGATTTCTGATGATAAAGGAAGATAAAAGCTACGCATCTCCTATAGCTACGCTGTTTTATGAGTATTACGATTCTATTGAGGATTTAAAACAACAAATAGCAGATAATATAGACCATATACAATGTGTAGTTGCTAAATCATTTAAGGATGGAGAAATAGAATTTGGTGACACACAGAATCCAAAGCTAAATGATTATGCGGATAATGTAGATACTGTTGAATTTTTGTTAGAAATATGAGATAAAAATTATCAATTTAATAACATAAATTAAGCATTTAATTAGCACCTTTGTAACGGTTTAAAAAATTAATAAAATTTCTGGTCTAGACTATTATTAAGTCTAATAGAACGGAAATGAAAATAAAATTTTCATGAAAAAACACAATTTTAGTGCAGGTCCATGTGTATTGCCAAAATCGGTAATGGAACAAGCAGCAGCAGCAGTTTTAAACTTTGATGAAGGCTTATCCCTTTTAGAAATATCACATCGTAGCAAACCATTTGTTGATGTCATGGAAAATGCTCGATCTTTAGCTTTAGAGTTATTAGGTTTAGAAGGAAAAGGTTATAAAGCGTTGTTTTTACAAGGTGGCGCAAGCACACAATTTTTAATGGTAGCATTAAACCTACTAGAAAAAAGAGCTGGTTACTTAAACTCTGGTACTTGGGCAGACAAATCTATAAAAGAAGCAAAAATTTATGATGATATTTACGAAGTAGGATCATCTAAAGCCGCCAACTTTAACTACATACCAAAAGGATACGATATCCCAGAAGATTACGATTATTTTCACTGTACGTCTAACAATACCATCTTTGGAACACAAATGAAGAGTTTTCCAAACTCTCCTGTACCAATGGTGTGTGATATGAGTAGTGATATATTTTCGCGTCAATTAGACTTTTCTCAATTTGATTTAATCTACGCTGGAGCTCAAAAAAACATGGGTCCTGCAGGTACAACTTTAGTTGTTATTAAAGAAGATATTTTAGGTAAGGTATCTCGTAAGATTCCTTCAATGATGGATTATAAAGTTCATATAGGAAAAGGTAGTATGTTTAATACACCTCCTGTATTTGCCGTTTATGTATCTATGTTAACAATGCAATGGTTAAAAGATTTAGGTGGTATTAAAGCTATTGAAGAAATCAACGAAAAGAAAGCAAGCTTAATATATTCTGAAATTGATTTAAACCCATTATTTAAAGGTTATGCTGTAAAAGAAGATCGTTCTAACATGAATGCAACGTTTACATTAGAAAACGAAAACCTTAAAGAAACATTTGATGCTATGTGTTTAGAAGCTGGTATCAATGGAATTAATGGGCACAGAAGTGTTGGTGGTTATAGAGCATCAATGTACAATGCATTGTCGTTAGATAGCGTTAAAGCACTTGTAGAAATTATGAGCGATTTAGAGAGTAAAGCTTAGAAATTCAGCAGTATTCAATTGAGTATTGCTTAAAAATAATTATAATTTAAAGTTGAAGTCACAAAGTTGAAAAACTTTAAAACTTTAAACTTTTAAACTTTTAAACACAAAGATGAAAGTATTAGCAAACGACGGAGTTTCTCAAAGTGGAATTGACGCTTTAGAAGCTGCAGGTTACGAAGTTATAACAACAACAGTTGCCCAAGAACAATTAGAAAACTACATTAATACTAATGAAATTTCTGTACTATTAGTAAGAAGTGCAACAACAGTAAGAAAAGATTTAATTGACAACTGCCCTAGCCTAAAGATTATTGGTCGAGGTGGTGTTGGTATGGATAATATTGATGTTGAGTATGCGCGAGAAAAAGGTTTAAGTGTTATAAACACACCAGCTGCTTCTTCTCATTCAGTTGCCGAATTGGTATTTGGTCACTTTTATGGTTTAGCACGTTTTTTACATAACTCTAATAGAGATATGCCATTAGAAGGTGATGCCAATTTTAAAGGCTTAAAGAAAGCTTATGCAAAAGGAACAGAATTAAAAGGTAAAACTTTAGGTGTTCTTGGTTTTGGTCGTATTGGTCAAGCAACTGCAAAAGTAGCTTTAGGTGCAGGAATGAAAGTTGTAGCCTTTGATCCATTTTTAGAGAAAGCAGATTTGCAATTAGATTTCTTTGATGGACAAAAAGTAAATTTTGAAATAAAAACAATTTCTAAGGAAGAGGTTTTAAAACAATCAGACTTTTTAACGTTACACGTACCAGCTCAGAAAGACTACGTTATCGATGAAGCTGAATTCAACCAAATGAAAGATGGTGTAATCATAGCTAATGCAGCACGTGGTGGTGTTGTTAATGAAATTGCACTTGTTAAAGCAATTGAAAGCGGAAAAGTAGCAAGAGCAGCTTTAGATGTTTTTGAAAAAGAACCAAAACCAGAAATTCAATTACTAATGAATTCTTCATTATCGCTTACACCACATACAGGTGCAGCAACAAATGAAGCGCAAGATAGAATTGGTGTTGAATTAGCTGAACAAATCATTTCTATACTAGGTTAATATTTAAATGTGACCAAAGCAAAAAAAGTGAGTCCTACAATTGTGGGACTTTTTTTTGTACCTTAACAAACAATATTTAACATAAATTAATTCAATACAAAATGGCAGGAATTTTAGACTTATTAAACAGTGACTTAGGAAAAACAATCATAAGCGGTGTTTCTGGATCAACAGGAACAGATCAAGGAAAAACAAGTAGTGTATTAACTATGGCTTTACCAGTACTTATGAAAGCAATGGAACGTAATGCCTCTACACCAGAAGGTGCAGCAGGATTAATGGGTGCATTAAGCGGAAAGCATAACGGAAGCATCTTAGATAACCTTGGAGGTTTATTTGGTGGTGGAGTTGATGAAGAAGTAACTAACGATGGTTCAAAAATTCTTAACCATGTATTAGGTAGCAAACAACAAGGTGTTGAGCAAGTAATTGGTCAAAAAGCTGGTTTAGATTCTGGTGCTGTTGGAAACATTTTAAAAGTAGCTGCTCCTATTTTAATGGGTGTTTTAGGAAAACAAGCAAGCCAAAATAATGTAAATTCTCAAAGTGGAATTACTGGTTTATTAGGAGGCTTACTTGGAGGTAGCGATACTGCTAACGAACAAAGTTTCTTAGAAAAAATATTAGATGCAGATGGTGATGGTAGCGTTATTGATGATGTAGCTGGTATGGTTTTAGGAGGTAGTAACAAAAGCTCAGGAGGCCTTGGCGGTCTTTTAGGTGGTTTATTCGGAAAATAAAATAACTTCCCCTTTTTATATATTATAGAAAGCAAAGCAGTTCTTACTTTAAGAGCTGCTTTTTTTTTGATAGCGTTATTACACTTTAGAATTAACTAGGTTAACGCACTCAAAAGGTATGTTTACATAATTTAGGTTGCTTTACCATTTAGTTTTCTATTACTTTGTAGTGTTAATTCAAAGTGAAAACTCAAAAACACAAACATTTTTTAATATCTTTAAGTATGAAAAAGTTAATTCCATTTATTATTATTCTTATTTTAATTGCTAGTTGTAAATCTTATAACAACAACCAAACTATTAACAATGAGAACGAAAACAGCTTAGTACAGAGTGACACCGTAACTATAAGTAGTGACGAGAGTGATTATGAAATTATTATTATAGAACCTGGTTTTAATACGTGGTTACTTACTACAGCACGACCAGAAGGCTATTATTCGCAAGAATGGCTAGAAACTAGAAATGCACTTATGGTACAAACATGGAACCAACGCAACTTACAACCTAGTGCTTTTGATCCATCATTATACGAGTTGCGAATTGATTACGACACCAGAACCGATTATGGCTATGAAGTAAATTATAAGCTATACAATTACTTTGTTTATTTTCAATTAAAATACAAACAAAGACTTTCTTCTTTTAGTCCGCGAATTTAGACTAATAATACATCTTTATTTATTAATTTTGAGGCACGATTAAAGTGCTATGGAAAAATTTAAAAAACATTGGGAAATACAACACAATTGGCAGTTGTTGTTTCCTTTTTTTGGTTTAATTGGTTTAGGATATTCTGCATTTAAAATTTCGAATTCAATTCTAAAGGACAATCATTTAATTCTAATAATTGCTGTCGCTTCTATCCTATTTTTCCTTTTATTGAAATTAACCCTTTTCATTTTTAAGAAACTTGAAAAAAAATGGATTCTAGATTATAAATGGGAAATGATTCGTGTTTTTATGGTATTTGCCATAACAGGCTCATCTTCATTGATAGTTGGAAGACCAATAATAAAGCTATTAGGAATTACTAAAGAAAACTTAAACCCTATCCTTTATTGGGTATTATTTATTATCATTGGGCTCATTTTTTATCAAATACTTTTAGTTACCTTTGGATGGTTATTTGGGCAATTCAAATTTTTCTGGGAATTTGAAAAGAAAATGCTCAGAAGATTTGGATTAAAACGGTTCTTAGATTGAATTTTAAAACACTAATATCATCAATATTTAAAAGCTTAGCGGTTCTGCTAGTGCTTGCTGTATTGTTGCCTTCTGCCGTAAAATTTAATCATGTTTTCACGCATCATTCACATAACGTCTGTGATGAAGATGATTCTACGAATACACATTTTCATGAAACAGATTTTGATTGTGATTTTTATAAATTTAAACTCTCAAATAATTTATATTTAGTATTCAACAATTTTGAACTAGATGTAAAGAAGACAAACGCTCAACAATTATCTTCATATTATAATTTTTCAACGAATTATAAGCCATTAAATAGATTTCTAAGAGGTCCTCCTCTAGCTGTGTAACTTTGAAATAAAACACATCAATAATTAAATCTAATTAATGAAGCAATTCATTATTGGCATGGCTCTAACATTAACTTGTTTTAGCTATAGTCAGACCTGTACATTTACTTTTTTAGGAGAACTTTCAGATTTCCATGACGGAACGCTAATCTCTTCAGCTACAATACATATCAAAGAAATTGATAAATATGTGGTATCTGATTTTGATGGAAAGTTTAAGATTGAAAATCTATGTAGTGGTACCATTACTTTAACCATTTCTCATGTTGGCTGTGAAACTAAAACGGTTTCATACCAACTAGATAATGATATGTTTAAGAAAATTTACTTAGAACATCATTTAGAAGAACTCAATGAAGTTACAGTAAGCACTAATCTTAAAACGGAAAGTACCAGTATAGAGCAATCTATCAATAAATCGGTTATAGAAAATTACTCAGACAAATCGTTAGGAGATGCTTTAAACTCATTAAGTGGTGTTTCTTCTTTAAATACAGGAAATACTATTGTAAAGCCTATGATACATGGTTTGCATAGCAGTAGATTATTAATAATTAATAATAATGTACGTATGTATGACCAAGAATGGGGAGATGAGCATGCACCAAATATTGATATCAATTCTAGTGGTAAAGTTGTTGTTGTGAAAGGTGCAAACACGTTAAGATATGGAAGTGACGCTATTGGTGGATTAATTCTTGTTCAACCGCAAA
The DNA here is from genome assembly GCF_045765065.1 of Winogradskyella sp. 4-2091. Lineage (NCBI taxonomy): Bacteria > Pseudomonadati > Bacteroidota > Flavobacteriia > Flavobacteriales > Flavobacteriaceae > Winogradskyella > Winogradskyella sp. 4-2091. Next base: position 216,339 of record NZ_JBJKOD010000007.1, on the reverse strand, counting down.
GGTATGCTGCAGTAGATAGTTTATTTGGCAGTTCTATGTTGTCATTAAATTCTAATGGATTTGGTGGTAATATTAATTCTGAAATTATAAAAACCTATAAATCGGGATTTTACGGTAGACTTCAGGCAAGCTATAAAAAGTTTGGGGATTTTAAAGCACCAGATTATTACTTAACCAATAGTGGTTTAAAAAACTTAAACCTTTCTGCTAGAATTGGCTACAGAAGTTTTGAAAAAGGGTTTGATGCCTATTATAGCGTTGTTGATAACGAAATTGGCATTTTACAATCGTCACACATTGGAAACGTAGGTGATTTAGTTGCCGCAATTAACAGAACTGAGCCACGTGTTATAGATGATTTCTCATATAAAATAGATTATCCTAAGCAAATTATATTGCATCATTTAGCTAAAATTGAAGCTTATAAACGATTCAAAAATTTTGGAAAACTAACAGTACAATACGATTTGCAAATTAATAGACGAAAAGAATTTGATTTAAGACGCGGTGATCTATCAGACACACCTGTTATTGATCTAAGGTTATTTACTAATGCTTTGCAATCTAATTTACATATGGATTTTATTGAAGGTCTAAAATTAGATATTGGAGCCTTAGTACGCTTTCAACAAAATGATGCAGTTTCTGGGACTGGTGTTAGTCCATTAATTCCAGATTTTGAAAAATTTGAAACCAGTATTTATACTATAGGTAATTATAAATTAAATGCGTCTTCTAAAATAAATGCAGGTGTTCGTTACGATTATTCAAGAATTGAAGCAGATAAACGTTATAACTTAACAGATTGGAACGAAACTTATAATTATGACGAGTTATTTCCTGAGTTTGAAACAAACACTATTGAAAACACAAGTATTTTAACAAATCCTGAGTTTACATATCATAACATTTCTGCAAATTTAGGCTACTCAAAACAGTTTGAAAACAACTTATCGTTTTTTGCTAATTATGGCTTAGCAACCAGAGTACCTAATCCTTCAGAATTGTTTAGTGATGGTTTACATCATAGTGCCGCAAGAATTGAAACGGGTTTATTAACATTATACAAGGAAAGGGCTCATAAATTTGCAGCATCTATAGAGCGAAACAACGAGGATTTTGGATTTTCGATTAGTCCATATTTCAAATATATTAAGGATTACATGCAGCTTATTCCTGTGGGTATAACCACAACGATTAGAGGTGCTTTTCCTGTTTGGGAGTATAATCAAATCAATGCACAAATATTGGGTGTTGATATTGATGTTACCAAAAAAATTACAAATAGACTTAATTATGTAGGTAACTTAAGTCTTTTAAGAGGCCAAAATCTTTCAGATGACATTCCTCTTATTCATATGCCTGCAACAAACCTTACAAACAGTATATCTTATTATAATGATGAATTAAATCAATTAACAATGCGTTTAATTCACAAAACTGTATTACAACAAAAAAGATATCCAGATTACAACTTTTATACATACGAGCCAATACTACAAGAAGATGTCTATGTAGATATTAGCTCAACACCTCCTGCGTATTCATTATTTAGTTTTAATAGTTCAATGAGCTTCAAAGCTTTTAAAACAGGATCATTAAAATTAGAGTTTAATGTCGAAAACATATTTAATACCAATTACAGAAATAACTTAAATAGGCTTAGATATTATGCAGACGAATTAGGCAGAAACTTTAATATTAAAATTAAAATCAATTATTAACTCAATACATTAAAATTAAAAATTATGAAAAATATAAAATCAGTAAAAACAATTAAATTATTAGCCTTACTTCTTATAACAAGTATCGCCTTTGTTAGCTGTTCTAATGATGATGACGACCATGATGATCACGATCATGAAGAAGAGCTTATCACTACAGTAACTTACGAACTTACTAACGGAACGGATATTGTTACTTTAGTATATCAAGACTTAGATGGTGAAGGTGGTGCAGATGGTAACACAACTGTTTCCGGTCCATTAACTGCAAATACAGTTTATTCTGCAACTATTGAATTGTTAAATGAAACTGAAAATCCTGCAGAAGATATTACAGAAGAAGTTGAAGCAGAAGGTGACGAGCATGAGTTCTTTTACACATCTTCTATTTCTGATGTAACAATCACTAAATTAGATGAAGATTCTGATGGAAACCCAGTAGGTATTGTAACAACATTTGTTACTGGTGACGCAGGATCTGGTTCATTAACTATAGAATTAATTCACGAGCCAACAAAACCAAATGATGGTACGTCTGCAAGTGCAGGAGGAAGCACTGATGTAGATGTAACTTTCCCTATCGAAGTACAGTAATTTAAGTTTGTAATACAGTTAAAAAAGCACTCTAACGAGTGCTTTTTTTATGCCTTATTGTAACTTTTTTGTGCACTAAAAACATAAGTATAAAACCACATAATAGTAAACGTTGGTATAATATCTAAACCTGGTAATCCTTCTTCTAATAAAGTAATTACTCCAGCTACTTTACCTGCTTTTCCATCGTATAATTTCGTCATTAATAATGCTGAAATTGGAGCCCAAACAATATCTGTAAATTCTCCAAAACCTGGAATTACGAATGAGACCATACCAATAGCATCTAATAACATGCCTAATCCTAATAATTTGTATTTATTCATATATAATATTTATTACCTATTATAACACAATAAGTATTCCAAAACCTATAAATCTTGAACTACTAACATTTCCTTAGTACAGTTTTTAACAAATAATTAAGACGTATGCAGAACATCTGAGGTTAGATTTGTAATAATAAAAATGTAACAACCGCTAAATAATTACATTTATATAGTATCATCAATCATCAGAAATCAATCAATTATGAACTCTCGTTCACACCTCTCACTCCTACTGTACTTTGTTTTAACGCTTTGTGTTTTCTCTCAAGATAAAAAATCACTTCAAATAGAACGCACAGAAAACGCACCTAAAATAGATGGTCTATTAGATGATTCTGTTTGGGAGCATGCGGAAAACGCTACTGGTTTTACCCAAATTAGACCAGAAATTGGCAATAAACTACCACATGGAGAGCGCACAGAAGTAAAAATAGCTTACGATGATAATGCCATTTATATTTCAGCCTATCTCTACGATGATCCTTCAAAAATAATGAAGCAATTAACGTCTAGAGATAACTTTGGACAGAGTGATTTTTTTTTAATTGCACTAAATCCTAATAACGACTCTCAAAACGACACTTATTTCGTAGTCTTTAGTTCTGGTCAGCAAGCAGATGCTATTGCAAACCCAACAATTGGTGAAGATTATGGTTGGAATGCCGTTTGGGAAAGTGCTGTAAAAATCAATGATGATGGTTGGGCTTTAGAAATGAAAATTCCTTACAGAGCTTTACGATTTGCAGATCAAGAAGAACCAACTTGGGGAATTCAATTCCATAGACATTTTAGACGATTTAGATCACAATATACGTGGAATCCATTAAACCCAACACAAGGATACGTTGGTTTATATCATGGAGAGTTAAAAGGATTGGATAATATTAAGCCACCTGTACGCTTAAATCTTTATCCATTTTCAACAGGCCTTGTAAATACCTATGATGGTGATACAGATACAGACCTCACATTTGGCATGGACGTAAAATATGGAATTACAGATAATTTTACTTTAGATGCTACATTGGTACCAGATTTTAGTCAAGCTGGTTTTGATAATGTAACTCTTAATCTTGGTCCTTTTGAGCAAACCTTCTCAGAGCAACGTCAGTTTTTTACAGAAGGTGTAGATTTATTTTCTAAAGGCGGTTTGTTCTTTTCCAGACGAATAGGAAATGGTCCAAGTGGGCAACTCAATTTAGCTAATAATGAAGAGGTAAATAGACCCAACGAAGTAAAAGTACTTAATGCATTAAAAGTTTCAGGTAGAACAAAAGACGGACTTGGTATTGGTCTTTTTAATGCTATAACAGAAAAAACATATGCTACCATTACAAATACAGACACACAAGAGTCACGCAGAGAAGTTGTAGAACCTTTTACAAATTACAATATTCTTGTTGTTGATCAGCAGTTTAACGGTAATTCTTCTATAGGTTTAATTAATACCAATGTATTAAGAGAAGGTAATTTTAGAGATGGTAATGCAACAGCTTTAGTTGGTGACATAAAAAATATAAGAAATACTTATAGAATTCTTCCTCAGTTAAAAATGAGTAATGTAAACTATCAAGACAGCGATTTAGAAACTGGTTATAGTACTTTTCTATATGTAGGCAAAACCCATGGCAATCTAAGGTACAGTTTTGATCACAGCTATGCAGATACTAAATACAACATCAATGACTTAGGACTAATTTTTAGAAATAACTATAACAATTTTGGTGTTGATATTTCGTATCAGATTTTTGAACCTAAGGGAAATTTAAATAGCTATAGCGTTAATGCTTACATGAATTATGAAAATTTAGCTAATCCAGGCACTTTTTCAGGCACTAATTTTGGCGCAGAATTCAATGCTCAAAACAAAGGATTAAACAACTTTGGTTTCTGGGCAGATTTTGAACCAGGTAAACAATATGATTTTTTTGAATCTAGAGATGGAAGACCTTTTATCTTTGAAAACTTTGCAAGTGGAGGTGGTTATTACTCATCTAACTACAACAATAAATTTGCGTTTGATATTAATGCTAATTCTTTCAAAATATTTGAAGAAGGCAGAGATTTATTTGGTTACAACCTTACTTTAAGTCCTAGATTTAGATTTAATGATAAATTTTTACTGATTTATTCAGCAAGACTTAATGTATCTAATGGATCTAGAGGTTACGCAACTTATGTAGATGATCAGCCTATTTTTGGAGAACGAAATAGACAATCCTTAACAAATAGTATATCTGCCAATTACACTTTTAATCCCTTAAATACTTTAGCCCTAACCTTCAGACATTATTGGGACACTGTAAAATATGATAATGAGTTTTTTACCCTTTTAGATAATGGACTATTAACTACCGCTTCTGGTTATACGTTTGATAATATTGGAGATAGTCCTAACATTAATTTTAGTACATGGAATATTGACTTTAGTTACTCATGGCAATTTGCTCCAGGAAGTTTTTTAACGACGCTTTACAGAAATCAACTTTTTAATAGAGATACCTTAGCAGAAGAAAACTATACAGACACCCTAAATAATCTCTTTGACCAGCCTATACAGCATACTTTTTCTCTAAGAGTGCAATATTTTATAGATTTCAATGGTATAAAATCTGTATTTAAAAGTAACAAATCTGCATCTTAGTTTTGTGCATTAATTCATTAAGTATTACTTTCACATCTTATGAATAAGACCGTAATTTCCGCAAAGCAAATAAAGAAAGCCTACAAAGATCTCCAAGTTTTAAAAGGTGTTGATCTAACGATATTAAAAGGCGAAGTCATTTCTATCGTTGGTGCTTCTGGTGCTGGTAAAACTACACTTTTACAGATTTTAGGAACTCTAGATAAACCAGATTACAACTCTGATACTGAGCTTGTAATAAATGATCAATCCATACAAACATTAAACGATAAAGCCTTAGCCAAATTTAGAAATAAGAACATTGGGTTTATCTTTCAGTTTCATCAATTATTACCTGAATTTTCGGCATTAGAAAACGTTTGTATTCCAGCTTTTATAAATAACACGCCAAAAGCTGAGGCGGAACAACACGCAATAGAGTTATTAGAATATTTAGGCTTAAAAGACAGAATACATCACAAACCCAACAGCATGTCTGGAGGTGAGCAACAGCGCGTTGCTGTAGCTAGAGCACTAATTAATAAGCCAAATATTATATTCGCAGATGAACCTTCTGGTAACTTAGACAGCGAATCCGCAGAACAATTACACAATCTATTCTTTAAGTTAAGAGATGAGTTTAACCAAACCTTTGTAATTGTTACTCATAACCAAGAATTGGCAGCAATGGCAGATAGAAAGCTAACAATGGTAGATGGCAAGATAATGGCTAAATAAGCTTTACTGTAACTAAAATCATCATTATTTACTCAGATCATTAATAATAAGATTTAACCAATTAATTGTTTAGTTCTTCACGCAACCATTTTACAATTTTTACATCTATTAGAGCAACCTAATCAGTCAATTTGAAAAACATAATTTTATTTCTTTGTTTAATATTATTCTTAAACTCGTGTACAACCATATTAAATAGCAAAACAACACGAGTAAATATTTATGCTTCTGATGATTCTAAAGTTGAATACAAAAATGAAGAAATTCAACTCAAAGAAGGTCAAGCTATAATATACCCTCTTCGCTCTAATGAACCTTTGCAATTCACTATTTCTAATGATAGCGTCTCAACTGATTTTAGATTTAATAGAGAAACATCCTCATTAATATACTTAAATATACCCTACACTTATGGATTAGGTATACTGATTGATCTTACTAATAATAAACGATTTACATACAGGAGAAATATATTTTTTGAGTTAGATTCAACTACAAATAAGTATCAAATTTTTGAAGGAAAAACGAATCCTTTTAAACAACATCAAACTTTTATTTACACATCACCAATGTTGGCAATGGATGTGTTTTCGCAACCGCAATTATCATTAGGAGTCGAATACTTTTTTTTAAACAATGCCAGTTTTAGTGCTGAATATTCAACCGTTTATACTAAAAGATTAGGATCTAGTTCTCGCTTAGAGGTTTTCGAAAATAAAGGTCGTTCCTTCAGATATGAACTTAAATACTACAATCTAACAAAGTTTATTAGAAACCCTAAAGTGAACGAATATTTAGGGCTAGAAGCACGCTTAGTGAGATATCAGTACAACAAAAGAATTAATTATTACAGATCTAATCAAGACATTAACTATTTTGTTAGTGAACAGATTGCTGTTCAAAAATCATTAGATATTTTTAACATAAAATATGGATTAAATTTTCCTGTAGGCAAGAAAATGTATATTGATTTATATACAGGTTTAGGTCTACGAAAAAAGACCTTTAAAAACCCAAATATTAATTACAATCCTGAAACCGATCGTTTTTTGGATGATGACAATCACTCCTTTTTTGGAATTAACAACAATTACCTAGAAGGTGTTCATGATCGTAATCTTCTCAATTTCTCTCTTGGATTTAAGTTTGGCTTTAAACTTTAAAGAATTGTTGAAATCTGTTTCTATTTTTATGGCAATACAACCCATAAAATAGTATTTTCGCTTAGAACTCTTTAATTTCATTTTTACATTATCCCAAGCCTAAAATGAACCCATTTTAAAGAGTTATTACCTTAATTAAAATATATGACAGTGAAGGAGTTCGAACCTATAATAGAAGTTCTAGAAGAAGCCTACGAAATACCGCGTCTAAATGCTACGCGAAAAATCTCAGCATTATTACCACATGATTATTACGAAACAGATAGACGTTACCCTGTACTCTATCTCCAAGATGGACAGAATTTATTTAACCCTTCTGCCCCTTTTGGTGATTGGGCAATTGATAAATCTATGGCAAAACTTGCCGAAGAAGGTCTTAGAAACCTTATTATCATCGCAGTAGATCATGGAAATGAAGAGCGCATCAATGAATATCTACCCTATTTTCATCCTAGATTTGGTGAAGGAAAAGGTAATTTTTATATTGAATTTATGATAGAACGGTTAATCCCTTATATCAACAGTCATTACAGAACCTTAACCGATTTTGAAAATACTGGTATTGGCGGAAGCTCAATGGGTGGATTAATTAGTCTTCACGCAGGACTCAAAAATCCCGGTGTATTTGGTAAAATGATGATCTTTTCGCCAAGTTTATGGATTTCTAATAAGATTTTTAAGAGTACTAAAACGTTTCAACCTTTAGAAAAATCTAAAATATACTTGTATTCTGGAGGACAAGAAAGCGAAGAACATTTACCTAATGCACATCGCTTAGGAAACCTAATTCAAGAGAAAATGGGAAAAGGGTATGATATCGATTTTCATTTTTCAATAAACGAACACGGAAATCATTCAGAAGCACATTGGCGAGAAGAATTCCCAAAAGCCGTTAAATGGCTTTATTTTAATTCATAATTATGACGTATAAACACAGCAAATCATTAGATATCACAAAAGACTTTATTCTTCCCTGTAGAAAAGATGAACTTGATTCTATAAAGGAATTTTTACCAATTGAAAATCCAGATTTTGATGGCAGTTTCTCTACTCATCAATTACTTTACGGAACACAAGGTAATAGAATATACCTCATAGGTTTAGGAGAAGAAAAACACAATTCTCAATTAGAGAAAACATTTCAGAAATTAGCTTTTGAAACTCAAAAGTATTGGAATAAAAACATTCAAGTTTATGCTGAAAACCTAACAGAAGATGACATAAAAAAAGCTGTTATTGGCTTAAAAATGGCACAATATGCCATTGGTGAATTTAAATCTAAAAAAGAGAAAACTAATAAAATTACGGTTTCATTTACATCTTCAAAAACTATAAAAAATGTTTTAAATGAGGGGAAATACACAGGCGAAACCATAAATAGAATTAAAGCTTTAGTTGATTCGCCACCAAATATAAAAACACCAGAATTTTTAGGGAAGTGGGCAGAGAAATCAGCTAAGGATACGGATTATAAGTGTTCTGTATTAAAACATAAAGAATTAAAAAAGCAAGGATTTGAAGCTGTGCTCTCTGTTGGAAAAGGAAGTGTAAACAAACCAGTGGTTATCATCACAGAATACACACCAAAAAAGAGCAAAAAAATTGATATTGCTCTGGTTGGTAAGGGAATAACTTTTGACTCTGGAGGATTATCTATAAAACCCTCTACCAATCTTCATTACATGAAAAGTGATATGGGAGGCGCTGCAGTTGTTTTGGGTGTTGTGGAACTCATTGCTAAACTAAAGCTAGATATTAATATCGTTGGTATTGTGTGTTCTGCAGAAAATGCTGTAGATGCAGAAAGCTATAGACCTGGTGATGTTATCAACTCCTACTCTGGTAAAACTATTGAAATTATTGATACTGATGCTGAAGGCCGTTTGGTTTTAGCAGATGGATTAAGTTACGCCGTAAAAAATATAGAACCAGAATACTTAATTGATTTAGCCACCTTAACAGGAAGCGTTGTAAGAACTTTAGGTTATGAAGCAGCTGGAATGTTTACACACAACGAAGAAATGGCCAAAACCATGTCTGAAATTGGATATAAAGTACATGAGCGTGTTTGGCAATTACCAATGTTTGAAGAATATAAAAGTGATTTACATAGTGATATTGCAGATCTCAGAAACTTTAGCGGCAAACCATTAACTGGTGCAACCAATGCTGCACAATTTTTAGAGTCATTCACTGAAGAACACAAAAATTGGATACATTTAGATATTGCAGGTGTTTCTTTTGGAAGTTCGCCTTATGCTAAGATGAAAAGTGCTTCAGGTTATGGTATTCAGTTAATTACTGAATTTATAAAATCAAAAATTTGAAGCTGTTATTGCGTTATTAATTTTAAATCACTAATTTATATCAAAACCAATACCATGGCTAACCAACCACTAAACTTTCTTTGTATTTCCACTTATTTTAAAGGAGAAGATTTTTTAAAAAGTGTAAAAGCTGAAGGAAATAATGTTTATTTATTGACTAAAAAGAAATATGATAATGAACCTTGGCCTTGGGATGCTATAGACGATACATTTTACATTGAGGAATGGAATCACGAAGATGTAGTAAAAGGTATTGCCTACAAATTCAGAAACATAAAATTTGATCGGTTTGTAGCTTTAGATGATTTTGATGTTGAAAAAGTAGCACTTCTAAGAGAACATTTTAGAATGCCTGGTATGGGAAGAACCACAGCCCATTATTTTAGAGATAAATTGGCTATGCGAGTTAAAGCTAAAGAAGAAGGCGTTAATGTACCAGAATTCACAGACTTATTTAATAACGACTCTATTAACGATTATGCTGACAGTGTAAGTCCTCCTTGGTTAATAAAACCAAGAATGGAAGCTTCTGCAACTGGAATTAAAAAAATACATTCTAAAGACGAATTATGGCACGTTGTTAATGAACTCGGTGATGAACGTGATAATTATTTAGTCGAAAAATTTGCTCCTGGTGACGTGTATCACGTAGATGGTCTAAATGTTAATGGAAAAGTAGCGTTTGCAAGAGTTAGCAAATATTTAGACACACCATTTGAAGTGGCTCATGGTGGTGGTATATTTAGGTCTGCAAGTTCAGAAATTGGCTCTAAAGTAGAAAAAGCGCTGCAAAAAATGAATGCTGCAGTTATGAAAGCATTCGGTATGCAATTTGGGGCATCACATACAGAGTTTATACAATCTAAAGCCACAGGAGAGTTATTCTTCTTAGAAACATCATCTAGAGTTGGTGGTGCCAATTTAGCCGAAATGGTAGAATATGCTTCTGGCATAAACCTTTGGCGAGAATGGGCTAAAGTAGAGTCTGCTAATCTTTTAAACAAAACCTATAAACTTCCAAAAATCAATAATCAATATGCAGGTATTGTAGTATCCTTAAGTCGATTTGAACATCCAGACACGTCAAGTTTCACGGATAAAGAAATTGTTTGGCGTATGGATAAAGCATGGCATATTGGACTCATTGTCGTTTCAGATTCTAGTGAGCGTGTTTTAGAACTATTAGATCGCTATACAAAACGTATTGGCGAAGAATTTCATGCTAGTTTACCTGCTCCTGATAAATCTGAGTAAAAAATCTTTCAATTTCAAAATAAAAATCAACCTTACCATCTTTTTTAAAAATGCAAGAAATCGCAGAAAACCAATACCAATTAGCTAGTAGAAAAAGACGAATTGCTGCCTTTCTCGTAGATCACTTTGTGATGACATTTTTAATCGTTTCTATTACTTTTTTAGCATTAGGACCAGATTACTTAAACGAACCTGATTTCTCCAAAATAACAGCCGTAATGCTAACGACACTATTATTAGGTTTTGCTGTTTATTTTGGTAAGGATTCTATCAAAGGTATTAGTATTGGTAAATGGATTTTTGGAATAATGGTTAGAGATGAAGATAATCCTGAAGTTGTACCATCTATTGGAAAATTATTTTTCAGAAACATATTTATAATCATTTGGCCTGTAGAATTTATTGTATTAGCAACAAGTAATGAAAAGAAGCGTTTAGGCGATAAAGTTGCGAAAACAATTGTGGTTAAAAACCCTAAAAAACCAGCCAAGCTTCCTAGAATACTTACTTTAGTTGGTGCTGGTTTAATTTTTATAACGTTTATGATTCTATTTGTTGGTGCAGCAATGAAAAACTCTGATGCTTATAAAGTCGCTGTAGAAAACATAGAACAAAACGAACGTATTATAGAAGAAACTGGTGGTATTAAAGGTTATGGAATGATGCCTTCAGGAAGTATAAATATAACTAACGGATTTGGAGAAGCACAACTATCAATTACAGTTTTAGGCAATGAAAATGATGTAAACGTTGGTGTTTACTTAACTAAACAACCTAATGGAGACTGGCAATTGATAGAGATGAATCCATAAACTAAATTTTGAAATTTTACAATCCTAAATTCTCTCTTGCTCTTATCATCATTCAGCTTTTTTTTTCGTTGAACCTTTATTATGATTTTGTAATGTGGGGAAAAAACAATCCAAAATTAGATGCACTCGTTAATCGAGATTTTAATGGAGACGCACTATTTATTTTCGTCGTGATAATTGGACTTTATGAAATGACAACAAAGCGAGGTCATTATAAAACAATACTTAGAATTATTATGAATTGTATTGTCTTTGGTACTTTCTTATCAAAGAAAATACCAATAAAAAATCTTTATGATGCTATTTTTAATTCTGCTTGGTTTATAGCAAGCATTGTTCTAATACTAATGGTCATTAGAATTATATTCATTAGCAAAAAGTATTCAACTTTCAGTAATTAGAATACAATTCCACATTCATAAGAATTGTAATTTTGTTTTAGAATTAAATAAAATGATTAAAAAGATTTTAAAACGAATAATGATTACAACCCTTATTATAATTGGTTTATTGGTAACAGCATATTTTGCTTTCACCAACTACTACCCTAGTTTTGGTGGCGATGTTTCTAAAGAACAAAAAGCTATTTATTCAAAATCAGAACAATTTAGAGATGGAAAATTTAATAATACAAATCCTGTTCCTAAAGAATTAAGTTTTTCTGAAACTATGAAATTGGTATATACGTTTTTTACAACAAGAGTACCTAATGGAAGACCTAAACACGATTTAAAAGCAATTAAAATAGATTCTACAAATATTGCAGAATATAATGGCGAAGCCAGAATGGTTTGGTTTGGTCATTCATCTTTTTTATTGCAATTAAAAGGTAAAACCATTCTATTAGACCCAATGTTTGGCAAAGTGGCTGCACCTTTAGATATTTTAGGAGGCAACCGGTTTAATGAAGAGTTTCCTTTAGAAATTGCGAAATTACCCAAAATTGATGCCGTTATTTTCTCACACGATCATTACGATCATTTAGACTATAAATCAATTTTAAAAATTAAAGATAAAACCAAACATTTTTATGTGCCATTAGGCATAAGCACACATTTAAAAGCTTGGGATGTTCCGTCTGATAAAATTACAGAGTTAGATTGGTGGCAAAACACAGAATTTGAAGGTTTAAATTTAGTCTGTACACCTGCTCAACATTTTTCTGGACGTAAAATGAATAATGGACAAAGCACCTTATGGAGTTCTTGGATTATTCAATCTAAAACTGAGAACATCTATTTTAGTGGAGACAGCGGTTATGCTAACCACTTTAAGGAAATAGGCGAAAAATATGGCCCTTTTGATTTGGCTCTTATGGAATGCGGACAATACAATGATAGATGGTCTGATATACACATGATGCCAGAAGAAACTGCTCAAGCAGGAATTGATTTAAAAGCCAACAAAATAATGCCAATACATTGGGCAGGATTCAAGTTAGCCTTGCATGAATGGACAGATCCAATTGAGCGTGTTACTAAGAAAGCAAAAGAGCTAAACCTTAACGTTATTACACCTAGAATTGGTGAACAAATAATAGTTAAAGACTCTACCCACACGTTCACTGATTGGTGGAAAGATTAATAATTTCCTTATCTTTATTTATACATGAAAGAAATTGTTCAAATAAATAGTATTGCCGAAGTACATGCTTATTTTGGATTAAAGAAACCCAAACATCCTTTAATTTCTATTATTCGTGTTTCTGATAGCGTAGAAGATATAGATATTGAAAACTTTAAGTATGCTTTTAATTTATATCATATTAGCTTAAAAGATAATTGTGAATACACCATCTCTAATTATGGTCAAAATTCTTACGATTATCAAGAAGGTTCCATGGTTTTTGTGGCACCCAATCAGGTATTAGAAATTGAAAGACAAAACATTAACCGAGGAGATACTGGTTGGAGTATTGTTTTTCATCCCGATTTAATTAGAAAATCTGAACTAGGAAAACGAATAGATCAATTTTCATTTTTTGAATATGCATCTAACGAAGCCCTTCACCTTTCTAACGAAGAACGGCAAACCGTAACTGAGATTTCTCAAAAAATAGAAAAAGAATTTAGTAGCAATATAGATGCTCATAGTCAGACTTTAATAATTTCGAATTTAGAGTTACTTTTAAATTATTGTGTACGGTTTTATGATCGTCAATTTTTTACAAGAACTAATTTAAATCAGGATATTGCTAGTCAGTTCGAAAAACTTCTTAAAAACTATTATGGTAACAACAAGCAATTAGAATTTGGTATTCCGTCTGTTAAATATTGCGGCGAAGCTATGAATATGTCACCAAAATATTTGAGCGATTTGTTAAAGAAAGAAACAGGTCAAAGCACACAAGACCATATTCATAAATACATCATTAATAAAGCTAAAAACAGATTACTTAATTCTAATGAAAGCGCAAGTGAAATTGCATATAGTTTAGGGTTTGAATATCCACAATACTTTAGCAAAATTTTTAAAAAGAAGACAAGCATGAGTCCACATGAATATAGGCAACGTTTAAATTAGTAATTAACTTATGTACACTTATAAGTTTTCTGCATGTAATTTTAATTCTGCATTCATTCTTTCAAATCCCATTTTGGTATCCTCATCTATTTGTTTAGATAACATTTTAACGAAAATGCCACAAAAATTCTCCCTTTGTTCGAAAAGCGTTGTACCATTGCCGTTATCTGATAATTTAAAAGCATGTTCACCATCAAAAAGTCCTTTAAACCATAGATGACCAAGCCATTTCAATTCTTTTTCTTCATCTCTCACCAAAACAGTTGGCGTAAAAGTCATTCCTTGTATTTTAATTTTAATCTGGTTACCAACTTTTACATCGCCTGAGACAGACTTTATAAAAGAATTCCATTTAGGGTAGTTATCAAAATCAGTTAAGATTCTCCATACTGTCTCTATATCAGCATTAATAGTAATTGATGTTATAATCTGCTTTGTCATTATAATAAATTTATAAAACAAAGATCTATACTATTATAGATGCTCCTCTTGACAAATATCAAGAAATCTTTTTTTGTCGAATTCTGCTAAATGTTTCTGGAGACATACCTAACATTGAAGCTAAATATTGCAAAGGTACTTGGTTAAATAGGGCTTTATTATTTTCAAAAAGTTTATCGTAGCGTTCTTCAGCACTAAGAGATAAATGACTAAAAACGCGTTCTTCAAGATGCACAAAACAACCTGTAATAAATTGCTTTTCCATTTCCGCCCAATTAGGAACTACGGCATTTAAAAGTGCATAGTTTTCACTATTAATGGTGTAAAGTTTACAATCTGTAAGTGCTTGTATATTGAAACGTGCTCTTTGTTTAAAGCTAAAACTATATAAGTCCGTGATGAACGAGCCTTCAGTAGATATCCATTGTGTAATCTCTTTATCATTATAATTAGCAAAGACACGAATAATACCACTTCGCACGAAGCTCAATTTTTCACAATATTGACCATTCTTTGTAAAATACTCACCCTTTTTTAATTCTGTTTCATTAAATAAGGATGTAATTTTATCCATATTTTGGTTAGATACACCAAAGTATGATGTTATATATTTCTCTAATTCTGTCAATGAAATAATTTATTTAACTTAATATGGGTTATTGAGGAGCTTTAATTTTCAAAAAAACCTGTACTACCACCAACCCAAGTTTTGTCTTTATTATACTTTACGCCTACCATTTCGCCTTTACTTAAACGCATTAAATTGCTTACAATCTCTGTTTTGTTGGTTTTTGAATTATGAAGCATCATCATTCTAATTTCGCATTTTGCTGGCACATCCATTGTCTCAATTACTGGTGCATAAGCGACTTTTTCTTGCATTAGATAATTAGATTTATTGGATAAACCATCAATCATTTTTTTAGTAACATGAATCTCAACACCTGCACCAGCAAAAGAATATAAAGGTTTTAAAACGTAATTTTCTAAATCAGAAGGGATTTCTTTAAGTTGGTCTAAATAATAAGATTTAGGCACATAATCGCCTTTTAATAATGGCATTGTGTATTTACTGATTCTATAAAACCAATTGGGATGGCCAATCCATTCTACATCAACTTCATCTTGAAAACTAAATTCAGTTTTTAAATCTGTTCTCTGGTGTAGCTCATCAAAAATAATTCTGTTATAAATTTTTGATACTTCAACTTCAGATTTATTTTCATCTAAATAATAAAGTATCTTTCCTCTTTTCTTTAAATCAGTTATGCAGAGCACCTTAATCCCTAATTCTTTTGCTGTAGCATAAAAATCAACTGCTGTTGCTTGTTTTTCTGGTTCTATTTCTAAAAGTACAACCTGTTTAGGATTGGTATCTCCTACAATCTCTTGTTTTAAAAGTACTAAATAATCATCGGCAGTCATTCCGTTTAAATGCTGAGAAAAACCTTCAGGAATTACATTACCAAAATGCTTAATATATTTTCGTCCTAGTAATTCTTGAAAATAATACAAAGACGGAAATCCTTGTAATTCGATTAATTTAGGCGTTAAATCGCCTTTCTCATCTTTACAAATTCCAAAATCGAGTTGAATAAATTTAGATTGTTCATCTTCATTTGGCACAATTGTGTTTGCATCAAAAAAAGCACCATCAGTCAATTCTTTAAAATTAGATTTATTAATAACAGACATGATATCATCACAAGCCTCTATTAATTTCTCCTTAAGTGCTTTAGATAAAAACACTGGTGTTTCTGCAATTTTAAACGGAACATGATAATTATAAGTCCCATTTATATCTTTTAAGAAAGCATCATATTTTTCTTCTGAAAAATTAGCATTATAAACGTCTCTAATAGGCTTTATCATTATTACTTAGACATTAAAGGTTCCTTAATCTTAATAATTGCGTTTTCTATAAACTGAGGTAAAATTGTATTATAGGTTAATTCAATCTTTTCAGGATCATCAATCCTATCCATCATCTGACTGTATTTTTCCGCGCCAAAACTAGAAATAACTTTATTTTTATTTTCCTCTAGTTTAAAATAAGCCTCCATACTAACTGGTTCTGCTTCAGGATGAAACTGTGTTCCCACAAATTCCTCCGAAAACCTAACAGCCATAATAGCACGCTCTAACTCTACATGCGTTCTAATTTTTTCAAGACATAAAATGGTAGCGCCATGTTTTTTAAAAACCGTTAATTTAGGCTGAATCAACTGCCAATCTCTTGAATCTACGGCGTAGAAAGGGTCATTTAAACCTTTAAAGATAACATCGTTATGTCCTTTTTTAGTCTGATGCACTTTTAAAATTCCAAATGACGTGCTGCGTCTTGGCTTTAGTTCTCCTAATTGAAAATAATCACAAATAACTTGAAACGAATAACAAATAAAGAAAACAGATTTCTTCTGGCCGTTAGAGGTTTTATTAAAATCCCAAAGATTTTGCATTAACTTCAAATATGGTTTTCGCCATTTGCCTTCATCTAAAGGACTTCCTGGCCCTCCACTTGATATATATATATCAAATGATGTATCTGGTAATTCATCTTTAGCTCTTACATTGAAGATTTGGTAATCAACTTCAGAACTAAAACTATTTACAATTTCAGTAATACAACGTAACCCTTGATTGGGTTCGTCGTTATTCATATCTAAAATAGCGAGTTTTAATTTTTCTTTTATCATTGGTAAAATGTAGGTAATTTATAATCCTGAAATAGTTTGCTCCGTTATGTAGTCTACTACTTTGGTTAGGTCGTTTGTTTGTTTAAAAATTTCGAGCTGACGGTCTGCTCCTGTTCCATTTTTAATCATTTCGTGCACATATTCAATTTCTTTTCGAGAGCCTAAATCATCTACGACATCATCAATAAAATCTAATAATTCTAACATTAAAAGTTTTGTTTCAACTTCTGCTTCTTTACCAAAATCTATCATTTTCCCTTCTAAACCATAACGACTTGCACGCCATTTGTTTTCATTTATTAAGGCACGATGGTAATTCATAAAATTAAGATTATGTGTTCTTAAATCATATAATTTAGCCACTAAAGCTTGAATAATTGCCGTTATACAAACAGTTTCATTAACGGTTAAGGGGATATCACAAATTCTAACTTCTAACGTTGGAAAAAATGGATGTACTCTAATATCCCACCATATTTTCTTAGGATTATCAATACAATTTGTTTTTACTAAGACATTGACATAGTTTTCATACTGCGCATAATTTTCAAAAACACCAGGAATTCCTGTTCTAGGAAATTTATCGAACACTTTAGATCTAAACGATTTAAAACCTGTGTTTCTACCTTCCCAAAATGGCGAATTAGTAGATAACGCGTACAAATGCGGTAAAAAGTAACGCATAGAATTTACAAGATGAATGGCCATTTCCTTATCTTCCATGCCAACATGTACATGTAATCCAAAGATTAAATTAGAACGTGCTGTATCTTGCAACTCCGTAATTATTTCATCATACCTTGGATTTGGTGTTAACAACTGGTGTTCCCATTTAGAAAATGGATGTGTACCTGCAGCTCCTATTTTGAATCCCAAATCATTAGCAATACCAGAAATAGATTTACGCAAATGCGTAATTTGATGTCTTGCATCTGTAATGTCTTCACAAATATTTGTACCAACCTCTACAACAGCTTGATGCATTTCTGCTTTTACCTGGTCATTTAAAATCTTGGCAGCTTCTGTAACAATTTGTTGGTCGTGAGAAATTAATTCTCTAGAAACAGGATCAATAATTTGATACTCTTCTTCGATACCTAAAGTGAATTTCATATAAAAAATATTGGAGGTTAGTTAGGCAAATAAATTTATGAATAAATTGAATACAATTTGAGCGTAACTTAAAATATAAACTTTAGTCTTTAATCACGCTCAATTTTGAAATTAGTCACAAACTGATAAAATATAGTCAGCAACAGTACTGAAGTATGGTTACTTTACCTTTCCTCCATTTAATTCATCCTGTAATTTTTTTAGCTCATCCCATTTTCCATTAGCAGCTAATTTCGCTTGTTTTGGCCAAGTATCGGTAACATGATTTCCGCGCACATCTACAATAATTTTAGTGATTTTTGCAGATTTGGTTTTTGCCAATTCGGCAAACGTAGTAATACTCGCTTTTGCCAATGTTGCAGCAATTTTTGGTCCAATACCTTCTATTTTCTTTAAGTCATCTGACTTAACATTTTTAGCAGGAGCCTTTTTTACAGCAGTTTTCTTAGCTACTGTTTTTTTAGCTACAACATTTTTAGCAGGTGCTTTTTTAATTGCCACTTTTTTAGCTACAGCTTTCTTTTCAGCAACTTTTTTCACAGCCTTCTTTTTAGCTGTAGGCTTCTTTTTAGTTGCCTTTTTAGGTGCGGCTATTTGATCCTTTACAAAAGTTCCCCAAGTTAAGTTCATTTGGCCCTTTTTGTACTGTTTTGCTCTTGCGATAGCCATATTAGCCGCATTCTCTACAATCCATTCAAAATTGTCTTCGCCTACAGAATTTATATCAGCATCTGGTGCAGGATTACAAAAATCAATAGCATATGGAATTCCGTCTCTTACGGCAAATTCAACCGTATTAAAATCATAACCTAAAGCTTTGTTTAATTTAATACAATAGCTCTCAACTAAATCTAATAACTTCTTATCAACAGGAGGACCATCAATGACGTAGCGCAAATGATGCGGATTACGAGGCTCATATTGCATAATATGAATCTGATCAGTACCTAAAGCATAACACCTAAAATATTCCGTGAAATTAATTTCTTCTTGAAGCATCATTACTAAATTCTCCGTTTCACCGTGCTTAGCCCATAAATCTTCAGGACTTTCTACACGATAAACACTTTTCCATCCACCACCATCATGTGGTTTCATGTAAGCAGGAAAACCAATAGTATCGAACATTTTTTCCCAATCAAAAGGGAATTTCATGTTTCTAAAAGAATTTTCATCAGTGTCTGGTGGACGATGAGAAGACGGTAAAATAAAGGTTTTAGGCACAGGTACTCCAATAGATTCTGCTAAAGCATTATTAAAGAATTTTTCATCTGCACTCCACCAAAATGGATTGTTTATTACTGCAGTGCCAGTGATAGCTGCATTTTTTAAATAGGCTCTATAGAAAGGTACGTCTTGAGATATTCTATCAATAATAACAGCATACTCATCTGATTTTGCTTGCTCTACAGTATCGATAGAAACAGCTTCAGCCATCATATCTTTAATACCTTGTTCTTCTATTTTTTTATTAACTCTATCAATAAATGCCCAAGGGAAGGTGTTTTCTTGACCGAATAAAATTCCTATTTTTCTCATACTTAAAATGGATTAGTTGGTTTAATTAATTTAGTTTGTAAGCTTATAATTTAGATAAATAATGTGGAAACATTCTATTCCACAAAGGCCAATCATGTTCTGCCCATTTATGCTCGTCATACCAGAAAGGTATGTTTTTTTCTGTTAATATGCTAGCCATTTGCTTATTAGAATCCAAACAAATATCCCATTCACCTACACCAAGAACTATTTTCATATTCCACAATTCAGGATGACTTGCTCCTGGTAAGAAATCTACAGGATTATTATAGAATACATTATCATCGTAATGACCATCAACAAATGATTTAATATCAAAAGCACCACTCATACTAAACATATGACTTACACGCTCTGGATGTCTAAACGCAAAATTTGCGGCTTGATAACCACCAAAACTCGGTCCTGCCACGGCAACCTTATTCATACCTTTTTCATCACAAATTTTATTAACGAGTTCATTCATAATAAACTCATCATACCACGCATGGTTTTTAGCACGATCTGCAGGATGAATACTTTTATTATACCAACTTAATTCATTGATACTGTCAGGACAATAAATCTGAACTAAACCTTGTTCTACAAACCATCTCACAGACTCTACAAGTTGCATATCTCTGCATTCATTATGCTTTCCCATTGTTGTTGGAAACAAAATTACAGGGTAACCAGTATGTCCAAAAACAAGCATTTCTATATCTTTACTTAGTGTTGGTGAATACCATTTAAAGTGTTCTTCTTTCAATTGAATAATTTTTAGTTAGTTATTAAAAATTTTAAGTTGGCAAAAGTAAGCTATTTCAATCATTAATATAACCCTTTATCACTGAAAACAAAATAGTTAGCCTCAAATTCATTTAGCTATATATTAATGTATCTTTAGTTTTTCTTCCTTGTATTTCTGCAATGACAATTCAGCAATTAATATTTTGATAATTACATATTTATGATAGATAAAATTCACCAATTTCATAAAAACGAAAAATAAACATGCTCTTAAAAATAGTAAAAAAACTTATTAACTTTTTTAATTATTACCTGTTCACATAAAAGCTTGAATAAACGCTTATTAAAATTTCAAAATCTTTAAATTTGTATAGCATTAAATAAATCTAATATGAATTATAGAATTGAAAAAGATACGATGGGTGACGTAAAAGTGCCTGCCGACAAACTTTGGGGAGCACAGACAGAACGCTCTCGTAATAACTTTAAAATAGGAGCTTCGGCCTCAATGCCATTGGAGGTTGTTTATGGGTTTGCTTATCTAAAAAAAGCAGCAGCATATACTAATTGCGAACTAAACGTTTTATCTAAAGAAAAACGTGATTTAATTGCACAAGTATGTGATGAAATTTTAGAAGGTAAACACAATGATCAATTTCCACTAGTAATTTGGCAAACGGGTTCTGGGACACAGAGTAATATGAATGTGAACGAAGTTGTTGCCAACAGAGCACATCAAATTGCCGGAAAAGTAATCGGTGATGGCGAAAAAACAATTCAGCCAAATGATGATGTTAATAAATCACAATCATCTAACGATACGTTTCCAACTGGTATGCACATTGCAGCTTATAAAAAAGTTGTAGAAACTACAATTCCTGGTGTTATTCAATTACGTAATACATTACACAAAAAATCTATTGAATTTAAGGAGGTTGTAAAGATTGGACGTACGCATTTAATGGATGCTACGCCATTAACTTTAGGACAAGAATTCTCTGGATATGTATCTCAATTAGATCATGGTTTAAAAGCACTAGAATCTACACTTGCCCACTTAAGTGAATTAGCTTTAGGAGGTACTGCGGTTGGTACAGGCTTAAATACGCCAGAAGGTTATGATGTGTTAGTGGCAAAATATATTGCTGAATTTACAGATTTACCATTTATAACAGCCGAAAATAAATTTGAAGCTTTAGCAGCACACGATGCGATTGTAGAAACTCATGGTGCATTAAAAATGTTAGCCGTTTCACTAAATAAAATTGCAAATGATATTAGAATGATGGCATCTGGACCTCGTTCTGGTATTGGAGAAATCATAATTCCGGCAAACGAGCCAGGAAGTTCTATAATGCCAGGAAAAGTAAATCCAACACAATGTGAAGCGTTAACTATGGTTTGTGCTCAGGTTATAGGTAACGATGTAGCTATTTCTGTTGGTGGTACGCAAGGTCATTATGAGCTTAATGTATTTAAACCAATGATGGCTGCAAACATTTTACAATCTGCACAATTAATTGGTGACGCTTGTGTAAGCTTTGAAGAGCATTGTGCGAGTGGTATAGAACCAAACCATAAGGTGATTAAAGAATTACTAAATAATTCTTTAATGTTAGTGACAGCATTAAATACAAAAATAGGGTATTACAAAGCTGCTGAAATTGCAAATACGGCTCATAAAAATGGAACAACATTAAAAGAAGAAGCTGTAAATCTTGGTTATGTATCTGCTGATGATTATGACGAATGGGTAAAACCAGAAAACATGGTTGGTAGCCTAAAATAATTGAAATTAATTAACCATAAAAACCATAACATATGAAACACAAATTACTATTTACATTTGCTTTATTAGGTTCTTTTGCATTTGCACAAACTACATTTTTGCCAAAAGTAACCATTAATGGATCTACAGGTGATGCACCTTATGCTATAGATTCTGGTTTAATTGATGGTGATGCTTTTATAGATATTGTAATTGGTACAAACCTAGGCAACACTATAGAATGGTATAAAAATAATGGAGATAATACCTTCACTTTACAAACGTTGGTATCTAACGTTCTTGACGGTATCGTTGAAGTTAAGCTAGTTGATTTAAATAACGATGGCTTTTTAGATATTCTGGCTTCTGCTTATAATAATGATCGTGTTGTTTGGTTTACAAATGATGGTGCTGGTAATTTTTTAACTCAAAATGTCATTTCTAATTCTGTTTTAGGTGCTTCTGGTATGGCTGTTGGTGATATTAATAACGATACTTTTCCTGATGTTGCTGTATCATCATATGATAGTGACGAAGTGATTTGGTTCTCTAACGATGGAACGGGTTCTTTTACTTTAGAAACAAATAAAATTGATAATACTTTAAACGCACCAGGCGCAGTAAAATTAATAGATATTGATAGCGATGGCGATTTAGACGCCGTTGTTGGCACTGCTGCTTATAGTGGTGATGTTATAGAAATATTTAGAAATGATTTAATTCCTGGAGGAACAGTGTCATTTATTAAAGACGCTACTTCAGTTGCCACTGGTAAAGTTGGGATATTTAATCTAGAATTTGAAGATTTAGATGGCGATTCTAATTTAGACATTTTAGTATCTGAAGTTTCCTATGGAGGTGGTCCAAATGGTAATTTATATTGGTATGAAGATAATGGTTCTGGTTTTACAGAAACAGTATTTACAACCTCAGTAAGCAATCCTGCGTTAGCGCGTTTCAAAGATTTAGATAATGATGGCTTAAATGATATTGTTCTAGGCAATGGAAAATCAAATGCTGGTAATGACCTAGTTTGGTTTAAAAATAATGGTGCTGGTGTTTTTGCTGCAGAAGAAGTTATAGACGCTACCCAAAGTCAAGCATTTGTGCATGCCATTGAGGATTTTGATGCCGATGGTGATTTAGATATTGCCACGTGTGCATATAATAATGACGCTTTAAATTATTTCGAAAATCAAAAAGTTGTGCTTAGTATTCCTGTTTCAGAACTAGAAAAGGTGTCTATATTTCCTAATCCAACAACAGATTTTTTAAATTTTGAAGGTTTTGATACATCTATGAATGTGACTGTTTTTGATGCTTTAGGAAAACAAGTTTTAATAAAAACGATATCTAATAGTGAAAAGCTTGATGTATCACAATTAGCTGCTGGTATATACACAATAAAGTTGAATGATAAGTTCTCAACAAAATTCATTAAGGAGTAAATTATTATTAAATAATTAACGATTAACGCTAGTAAATATCAACTAGCGTTTTTTTTTGTTCAAAAATTTAACAATCTTTACAAAAACACCAATCTCTATGTCTATTCTAATTTTAAATATCAAACAACTTCTACAGGCACATGAATCTAATGTTACCATCTTAAAAGGAGATGAAATGAAAACGCTTTCAGTACTCGAGGATGCATATGTTTACATAGATCATGATACCATTATTGAATTTGGTAAAATGGAAGATTATAGAACTATTGAAGCTGATACTGTTATAGACGCTACAGGTAAATTGGTTCTACCCTCTTGGTGCGATTCTCATACGCATATTGTATATGCTGGTGATAGAACTTCAGAATTTGTAGATAGAATAAATGGCTTATCCTACACTGAGATTGCGAATAAAGGTGGTGGAATTTTAAATTCGGCTAAAGTACTTCAAAACACATCCGAAGATGAATTATATGAACAATCTATAAAACGATTAAACGAACTTATAGCTATGGGAACTGGTGCTGTAGAAATTAAAACTGGCTATGGATTAACCGTTGAAGCAGAGTTAAAAATGCTAAGGGTTATAAAACGCATTAAACAAGAGAGTTTAGCTGTTATCATTCCTACACTTTTAGCTGCTCATGCCATACCAGAAGCCTTTAAAACAAAAAAACAAAATTATATAAAATATATCACAGATGAATTAATTCCTAAAGCGGTAGAATCTAATATTACACATTATTTAGATGTATTCTGCGAAGAAGGCTATTTTGATATTAACGATACCGAAACCATACTTAAAGCAGGTAAAGCTCACAATTTAAGACCAAAAATACATGTTAATCAATTTAATATTTTAGGTGGTATTGCTCTTGGTGTAAAGTATAATGCACTCTCTGTAGATCATTTAGAAGAATTAAACGACGATGATATTAAAGCTTTAAAAGGCAGTGAAACTATACCTGTTGCATTACCAGGTTGTTCTTACTTTTTAGGAATCCCTTACACTCAAGCTAGAAAAATTATTGATGCAGGTTTACCATTAGCAATAGCCACAGATTACAATCCCGGTTCTGCACCAAGTGGAAACATGAATTTTATTGTGAGTTCTGCTTGTGTAAAACTAAAAATGACACCTGAAGAAGCCATTAACGCTGCAACAGTAAATGGCGCTTATGCCATGGGAATTAGTAATATGTACGGCAGTATAACACGTGGAAAAAAGGCGAATCTACTCATTACAAAACCAATGAATCATTATAGTGAAATACCTTATGCTTTTGCTCACAACCCAATTGAGCAAGTCATTATAAACGGTCAGTTATTATAAAACAAAAAAAATCCAGAAGTAACCTTCTGGATTTTTTTGCTATCAATCAATCAAATAATAATTTCTTATTTCAATGTAAACTCTGAAGAAGAAATTAATTCTTTATTGTTAAATACATTTATTTTATAACGACCAGCTTCAAATTTAGAATCCTCTGAAGGCGAAACATATTCGCAAATATTTAAATTTCTGTTTTCGTAATTAAATCTACTAATTAAACTGTAGTTTAAAACTTGATCATCAAACTGCATCTGATCATTAGCACCTAATACATTATTCATTGGGTCAATAACCTGAACGTATAATTCCTTATCACCTGCTTCAGTTAACATGTTTTTTGCAACCGTGAAACAAACTTTAATTTTATCGCTACGTCTTGCACGCTCCATTGGTACTTGTTTTCCACTAGCTCTTTCTAAAACTCCCATACCAACTAAACCTACAGTTTGTAAAGCTGCCGCATCTTTAACAACACCTGCCAATTCTGTGTTTTGAACTAAAAGTGAATCTGTAAACATTGTACGCTCAGCCAATTGTACTTGTGTACTATCTAAAGACGTCGCTAAATATTGGTTTTCAACTTTTAAACGATCGTTTTCAGTTAATAAAATCTCCATTTCTTCTTCTAGCGCTTGGTACTTCTTTTTGTATCTCCATAAACTGTTAACACTGTTCTGAGAGATTTTAAGCGAATCCATTAAACCTTGAATACGGTCTCTAGCTGCAATTAAATCTTGATTTTTTACTTCACTATCAGCAATAGCTTCATCGTAATCTTTAGCTAAATTGCTTAAGTCATTCATTACTTGTTGCTTTTCGCTAACTAGTAATTTTTCATTTTCCTGCTTTTCATTATACAACTTAGATGTATAAAATGCAGTTACTAAGAATAATACAGCTAAAATAGCTAAACCTACTTTTAGTGCGGTACTTGATTTTTGTGAACCATTCATAAATTGTTTCGTTTTAGTATTGTTAATTGTTGTTTTAATTGTTTAATTGAGATCAAAGTAATTAAATAAAACTGTACTTTTATTCTATTATTTTAATTTTTTCCAAATGAATCATTTTATCTTATTTACTGAAAAAGAAAAACAAGAGTTTTTAAAGAAACGTAAAGATGAATCAAAATTTGGTGAACATATTCAGTTAATTCCTAACCTCACTAACATATACGATGATATTGTTAATTTAGACGTTGACTATGTAATATTTGGAATTAAAGAAGATATTGGAGTTTATGGAAATCACGGAAGAACAGGCACTTACAAGGCTTGGGATGCCACTCTAAAAATTTTGTTAAATATACAAAGTAATGCCTTCACATTAGCAAAACGGGTATTGGTATTAGGTCACTTACAGTATAATGAACAGCGTGAATCATTACTTAATCTAGATAATTCTAAGAAAAAAGATTTACATAAAATTAGAAGTTTTGTCGAAATTATAGATAAAGACGTCACATATTTAGTTTCAACAATTGTGAAGGCAGGAAAAATCCCAATTGTCATAGGAGGAGGACATAATAATGCTTACGGTAATATTAAAGGTTGTGCTTTAGCTCACAATGAACGTATGAATGTTGTAAATTTTGATGCACACACAGATTTTAGAGCAGAAGAAGGCAGACATAGTGGTAATGGATTTAGTTATGCTTATGCGGAAGGCTTTCTTAAAAATTATTTTGTTTTTGGATTGCATGAAAATTACACCTCAGAAGCTTTGCTAAAAAAAATGAAGAAAGTAAAGTCCATAAAATATAATACTTACGAATCTATTGAGGTTAGAAACGATGTTGATTTTAAACCTGAAATGAAATCTGCTTTAGACCATGTTTCAGATAGGCATTTTGGCATTGAGATAGATTGCGATGCTATAGAGAACATACCAAGCAGTGCAAAAACTCCAAGTGGATTTAGCATTAAACAAGCCAGACAGTTTGTAAACTATTTTGGAAAACATAGCAATGCCACCTATTTACATATTTGTGAAGCTGCACCAACAAAGAAAACCGCTACCAAAGTTGGCAAATTAATTACATACCTGATTACAGATTTTATTAGAGCAAATGACAATTAAAATTATAGAATTCAATAAAAAGTACACACAAAACTTCTACGATTTGAATATTGAATGGCTTAAAACCCATTTTTATGTGGAAGCTTATGATGAGGAAGTTTTAAGTCAACCAGAAAAATATATTATTGATAAAGGTGGTGTTATATTCTTTGTACTAAAAGATAAAAATGTTGTTGGAACAGCTGCTTTAATGCTTACAAGTAAACCTAATATTCTAGAATTAACAAAAATGGCTGTTCTACCAGAACTGCGTGGTCAAAAGATTGGACAACAATTATTGCAGCATTGTATAGATTACGGTAAATCTCAAAGCTTAAAAGGCCTACTACTCTACTCTAGTCGAAAACTAGAAAATGCTATACACTTATATCGTAAATATGGATTTGTAGAAATTCCAGTTGAGGAAAACTGTCCTTATGAACGCTGTGATATAAAGATGATGTTAGAGTTTTAGTTTTGTTATACTGAATTTATTAGATTCTGAAACCAGTTCAGAATGACAAACAAGTAACTCAGTTTATTTACTATTATTGGATTTAAATATTTTCAACTTTAAGGATAAAAATTATAGAGCCTATCTCGTGCTTTAAGATATTCTCTATCTTTTGATTTTGTCATGCTGAATTTATTTCAGCATCTCATTTCAATAAGTGTTAGATTCAGATTCTGAAACGAGTTCAGAACGACAAAGAGGACCGTTTCATTCATTAAATAATCGAATGAGATAAATCTTATTAACTAAAAAGACCTGTCAGGTTTTAGAAACCTGACAGGTCTGAATAATTTAAAATCAATTTTTTATTGTCCTCCTATGGCTTTTAACGAATCTAATTCGCGTTGAAGTGCATCAATTTTATCGGTATTATCTTCAACTTTAGGAATACTCATTAGTGAATCCATTTCTTGTTCTATTATATCTTCATCCTTTGGCACTTCCTTAAAGTAATAACCAATGCCTTCACTAGATCTCCAAGCTTCGTTTAATTGGTTATAAACTTCCTCATCCCAAGTGCTTGGATGCTTAACATCTATCCAAATCACATCTCTATATTCACTATCAATCAATACTAAATCTGGTGTGGCAGATCCATCAAATTGTTGTGCATCAGTAGAACTTATTGAAGAAATTGTACCTAAGAAAAACATACGTTTTCTACCAGCTATATTCTTTATATATGGTCTAAATTCTACAGGTGTACTTGCATTCCAATCATATTCTTTACGCGATTCTTTTACTTTTAATGGCATCGCAGAAACGCCTGCATAACCTTGTTTTTTGGTCGCATGATCATAGTAGTACAATTTATCTGTTCCATCTGCAGGAATAAACACACTATAACTTAAACTGGTGCGCTCATCGCCTACTGGCTCTAAACCAAACCAATGGTATAAACCACTAAATGCATCTGAATTAGAACCTGCAAAATCAAAATCTGTTACATATGGTTGTTGATTTTGGTCTTTTGGCATCATTGGGATTTTTACGGCTGTTTCCATATTCCAAGGTAATGGATCACTAAATCCACCCAAGAATTTTAAAGATTCTGCTTCAAGTTGAGAAACTTTTTCTGATAAGGTATTTTGTTTCATTAAAAAAGGATGATTCTTAATCTCATCTGGACTCACAAAGGTTCCTTTACCAATTGTAATTCTTTCTATATAATCGTTAGCATCATGTTCTCCACTATCAATTATCATCACACCACCAAATGATGGATAAGGAAAAAAGAATCCTTTCCACTTTATTAAACTTACTACTTCTACCCATTTACCAGCATCGTTTTTCATGTAAAATGTGTCACTTGGCTCATAATTAAAAAGCATCCAAGGATTAAATCGCTGCACTACAGCATTGTATGTATTTCTACTAAACTTTAAGGATTCGCCAATTGAAAACGTAACAGGTATTCTATTTTCATTAGAAAACCTAGGAAATGGTGTTGTACTGCTAACAGCAAATACTTCTTCAGTATTGTCACTTATTTGTTGCATTACGTACTTTTCGCTTGGCTGTATGGCCATAGTCCATTTGTTCTCTGTTCCTATTCTTACTAAATGTGGTAATGAGACATCTTTTGTTTCTCCAACACTTTCATTTGCCATAGAAAAAATGTTTCTTAATGGCTGAATACGTTCGTTTTGTGTTAATGGTAATTCGTTAATTTCAACTTTATTTAAACTGTTGAATACATTATAAGTTCTCATGTAATCGTACATTTTAAAATGCCATCCTACTGTATATAAAATACCAAAGAAAATGATGAGTAGCGCGAGCATGCCTAATCTTCCGCCTGTACTTGCCGAATTTCTGAATTTTCTCAATCCAAAGAATAGCACCAATACACTAACGAGAATTATAAATATGTATTTACGTAGAAATAATAAAACAGGTTGGTAATCGTCTCTAAAAAAGAACAATAGCACTAATAATAGCAACACCACAAAAATTGTGATTCCCTTTTGTTTTCCGCCTTTATTCCAGTAATTTTTAATCATTTCTTAAATTTTGTTGTTGTAATGCTTACTTGTTTGTAGTTAAAATTGACAGAGCCTGAAACGAGTTCAGGATGACTACATGTTTTACATTAGACCCTTATCCTTCAATCGGTCACGCGCACTTTGCTTTTCTACTTCTGGTTTTGATTCTAACTCTTGTTCCGTTTCCACATTGTCCGAACTTTCTTTTGCTTCTAACTCTTGTATAAAGTCTTTTCCTTTTTCTACGGTGTCTTTTACGGCATCCATTAAAGAATCTCCTTTTTCATCTATAACTTCAGAAGATTTAAAGACAAAATTTGCTAAATACGTCCCTAATAATGTACCAAACATACTAGATGCGAATAAAGAAATAGTCATTAAATCAATTGGAATTAAAAATCTAGCAATAAGAATACCTACTAAAAATAGTACGGCAATATAGACCAATCGCATTAAGAAAGATTGTTGATACAGAAAGCCTTTTTTACTATTGGCATCCATTTGTAAATCTTTAGAATAAAAGATTTTATTGAAAAATTTATATACTTTATTGCTTTTAGATTCTCTCCAATACAATACAATTCCGAATAGTATGGAAGCGACAAAAGCTATTATTTCTAGTGACATCATGTTTTACGTTTAAAGTTCTTATAAAATTAGTCTAAAATAATTAGATATTGTTACGGATTTTTTCAATTACCCAATCTTTAAATGAATCCTCCCAAGTTTCGTAACTCCTATAAAACTGCTCCTTATCATACCAATACAAGAATAAAACATCTTTTGATGAGATATTAATCAGTAACTTATGTATTAAGTCGCGATGCTCAGAGGACAACGATGAATGTGGCTGATGTAGTGCAAAATAAAAAGATTGGTCTACAATATCTTCAATCTTAAAAGCATTGCTTCGTTCTAGTTTTTCTAGATAAAGCTCCACTCCCATGACTTGTTTTCTCGCTTTTAAATCAATTTTATTGAGATAACTCTTAAAGAGCACTTTATCATTTAAAATATCTTTTATAGGATGTTCCGTTTCTGATAGAAACTGCGCTAATTCGTACTTCTTAGTTCTATCGTAAATTGGTGTTTTTACAATCTGTTCTAAATCACATTCTATAATGATGTGATCTTTTAGTTTATCCACCAATTCTGGTTGTGCAATATGATAGATTAAAACATCATGAATAGTATCTTTTATTGCTTCTTTGTAATGCTCTAAACTTTCAAAAACCACAATAGGCTTAATAAAATCTCTAAGTAAATAAACACCATCAAAAGCTCTTGAGAAAAACGAATCTGTTGAAAAATGTAAAGGATGTAAACTGAGATCTCTATTTCTTAAATCGCCAAATGTCTTAGCTGAATTTAATAGTTCTTGATGAATGTTTTCATCTATAAAATTATTTTCGGTCCTAAATTTATCCACCAATTTTAGTTGGTCTTTTTGAACTTGCTCTAGATTATCTATGAGACGGAATGTGATATTTACATTATCGTATTTCAAAATATCCAAAGGCTCATAAAAAACATCTATATTTTGATCAAAATCTATACAAATAGCGGAATCTCTTGTAATATCATTGATTTTTTGCCCATGAGTTCTAAAGATATGTTGCATCATTTCTTTATCGAATGAATGAAATGGCAGATATACAGGTTTTCCTTTTTGCAATGGCGAAATAATAATACCATGTGGATTAGCATCGCCATGATTTAGATACTGCGTATTGTTTTTTTCCTCTGCAACTTCTGGACTCCAACCAATACCATCGATATAAAACGAGGTTAGTTTGGTTGCTTTAAAACCCAATGTTTTTAAGCATTTATTATAGCGTTCTACTAATTTTCCACTTATGGGAATTAGTTCACTTCTGTATAAATTTGCTTGTTTTAATTTATTCATATTCCTTTCCCACAACTATGGGAATCTATTTGTTTATACTTTTTTAAATAGTTGACTTTTTAGACCTATCAATTATTTTATCAATTGATTAATCTGAGCATATTGCAACAACATTATTGTTTTTGCATCAACAATCTCTTCTTGTTTTACCATTTCAATCGCTTTAGAAAAATGAACTTCTAACACCTCAATTTCTTCATTTTCACTTTCTAAACCTCCTCCTTTTGTAACCTTCATATTTTCATCATACTCAGCTACAAAAAGAAACATTTTTTCGGTGATAGCTCCTGGCGACGTATAAGCGGTTAATACTTGTTTTGCTGTGCTAATTCTATAACCAACTTCTTCTTCTGTTTCTCTAATTACGGTTTCTAGTGCGCTATCATTGTTGTCAATAGCTCCTGCACAAACTTCAATAGACATGCCTTCGTCGTTATTGACATCATAGATTGGCATTCTAAATTGCTTGGTTAGAATTACATTTCCACTCATGGGATTATACAGCAATATTGCAGCTCCATGTCCTCTATTATAAGTTTCTCTCGATAACCGTTTCCACTCGCCATCTTTGAATTGATAATCGTAATCAATTCTATCTAATTTTGCCCAATCGTGAGAAAGGGTTGTTTTGCTAATGTTTTTTAATTTGTCTTTCATATGGATTTATCCTTGAGATAGATCTAATTGTTTTCAGTATAATAAAATGGAATTGACCAAGACTTAATATTATCCTTGCTGTATTCTTTTTTAATGGTAATAGTCTTCATTCCGAATGTTGCATCCTTTAAGGACACGTAACCTATAACTCCAAATTGTTTGGTTACTGGATGCTTATATTTCAAGAAATCGGCATCTACTTTTTCATCATTTAAAAACACGGTATTATAGGTTTTATAGCAGTTTAAAAAACTTAAACTACTCGCTTTTCGCTGTTCTGATTTCGTTAGATTTTCATCTTCTTTATAAGTTTCACAAGTGCCTTCTCGTAGTCTCTTTTCATTATCAAAAATGGGAATAAAGACTTTAATTACTTTAGATTTTATAACATCAGATGCAATTTCTGGTGCTAAAAGAAATGTGCTGCTTGTATTTTCGGATGCATAATAATTTGGGTCTATTTTTAATTCATCTTCTTCAATACCAATTCCAGTTTTAATTAAATACGGAATGTTAGTTTTACTCATTTGAATAACAGCCAAAGGCATACCAACAATTAAAAATGATAGCATTAAGTAAGCAAGCGATTTGTTTTTCTTAAAGTTAGAGCCAAATATCATTGTCACTTGCAGAATAGACTTATATAAAGGCCCAATCATAATAAGTGAGCTATATTTTACAGCTTTAAAATATAAAATCTGAAGACTTTCTTTTTCTTTGTTTTTCTTCAAATTAGCTATAACACCAATAATCATTTGGAATAGCATAGCTCCAATAAATAAAACTAATGGAATTAAAAGTATTAGTGTTGGGACGTAATCCGATAACAAATTAAATAATAGCAAGTAAAGACATGCTATTAAAGCCATATAAGTATACATCAGCAAAAATGTAAATGCTGCTGAAAAAATAACGCTACACAAAGCATCTACTTTCTTTATAGAATCTTCTAGTTTTGGAAGAATAGTGAGAATCTTCTCCGTATATATTTTTGAATACGCACTATCTTCTATACTGTAATCTGGAAAAACAGAATTTAAGCCTACTAAACCAATCCAATATGCACGAAGAAAAAAATGAATAACGAACATAGATGCCAAAATACTTATGGCAAATAACCCAATAAATAAAATAGCATAACCCACTAAATATTGACTTGGATTTAATACGTTAATAAACTTATTTGTTCCCCAATCAATAACATCAAACATCTGAAATATACCAAAAATAGCAATGGCAGAGACTAGCAATTCAGCTTCCCAGCTTTCATCCTTTAGTCGTTGTAACCAACCTTTTGTGGGTTCGTTAACTACTTTATCTGGCTCTATGTCGTTGTTCGTGTTATTATCCATTTTTAGCCTTTTACTCCAAATTGCTCGCGAGCCTTTGTTTCAATATTCATTTGATTCACTCTAGAATCTACTTTTCGTTTAAAGTCTGTATCTGCAATTGTTGCCACGTTATCTAAATAACGAATTACTTCTTGTCTTCTAATATCTGAAAAGTTTAAACCTTTCATGTTAGACTTCATTAATTCTTGAAGCATATTAAATTTAGTCTGGTAATCTTTTTTGAAATACGTTTCAGGGTTTTCAAACCAATCTTGTTCTAAATCGAAATCCGTCAAACGTAATGAAATGGCAGACTGAATATTTCTAACATCTCTTGAAGAGAAAAATGGAAATATTTTCTGAATTTCTTTATACAAAGCCGCATAAAACATATGGTCGTTATTTTGATGTAGTTTTTCAACTTTATCAAACGTATCATGTACTCTTGCTTCCGATGGATTTTCAATAGCATTAAGAATTTCTCCCATACTATTGGCAAGTCCTTGGTCTGAAAGGTATTTATACACTTCTGGGTCATTCATGTTTACAAAATCTGGCATGGTATCTTGTAATTTTTTCCACCAGATGTAATCTTGGTCAACAAAATCGTGCTCAGTACGTGCACCATCAATTTTAAATCGTCCTTGTACTCTAGAAATTACAGCCTTATCTAACATTTCTGGCAAATTGGTAAATAAACCAATAGAACTGTTTCCGTAATTAACGGCATAAGCACCTTCTGTATATCTTAAAAATACACCAATTACTTCTTTTACACCTGCAGAAACACCTTGTGCTGTACGCTCTTGCAAGTTATTTTCGGCATCATCAATTGGTGCAAAAATTAATTTAGTTGGGTCTTGTAATGGCTTCATCCACTCTACCATTTTTTCGGCAGAACCACCTTGAAACGTACTAATTAACGTATCTGGCATGGGATGAAATAAAAACGGAATATCTAAATTATCGGAATGTTCTTTAAGTCGGGTTGCAATAGCTGCAATCAACATACTTTTTCCTGTACCAGGAATTCCGTAACCCATAAAAACAGGCATAAATCCACCTAATTCTTGAAATGGATTTTTCTTTGCTTCTATATCGTAACTCAATAAACGCTCTGTTAAACGACGTGCAAAATGTTTAGCATCTCTGTTACCAACAATTTGCTCAAACTGAATTTTATTGAACTCTATACTTTTTGCTGTACCTGAGAATGAATTTTCCCAACCAGAAACTGCAAAATCACTGTTTTCTAATTTATAAGTTCTGTCTGAAATGCTTTCCGTGTACTCTAAACTACTTTTTCTTAATTGAATTTCGTCTATTAAGGCTTCAAAATAAACCACTGTAAAATCAATAACATCTTTGTCTGATTTTATAATTTCTGGATGACCTAAATACTTATCGTAGTAGAATAACTGACAAGAAATTCCTTTTAACGGCGTTAATAGTGATACCTCTGGTATGCCAGCAAATTTCTGTTTCATTACAGATAAATCATCCGAAGCATGTGGTTTTAAATCATGAAGAATTTTATACGCTGTTGAAAATAACATGAAAGCAGTTGCTGTGTGCATTTTACTTTCATATTCGCGTCTTCCTGAACTATCTAATGCCGATTTATTTTCACTTAAACTCGATAAACCTGAAGCATCATAGAATGAATCTTTTATCCAAATTCCTAGAGTTAAACCCTCTTGTACGGCATACAACGTTTGATTTAAATAAATAGGAAGCGCTACAGACTCAGGCAACAAACGCTTTTTTAATGCTAAAATGGTTTTAGACACTGAAGTAACATTAACGTTACTTCCGTTGTTTGCTCTAGACAAATACAATAAAATAGATTCGTCTTTGGCATCTGCATCTTTATTTTTTGCACGTTGACTTTGTTCCCATTGAATGGATTTTAGATAGGTTGTTGCTTCATCTCGAAGCATGTCTAATTCATTTTGTTTTATAGGGAAAGTTGAGTTGTGTTCCATCTTATTTAGTTTTCAGTCTCAGTTGAAAGTAAACAGTTAATTACACTGTTCTGACTACTCTTCTGAAACTGTTTTTTGTATAATTATTTTTTACATTTTCCGCAATACTGAAAACTGCGACTGGGACTGTATTTTTTTTATATGCGACTGTAAACTTATTTCATTTCTAACTCCGAAATTTGAATAGGCGACATCGCCAACTTATTCATAATCTCTGGTGTTTTATTATAAAGTAATTGTATAATTCTATGTGGCGCAAATACGTAGCGTTGTCTAAAAATAGCATCCCAACGTTGAAAGGTTTGTTTGCTAAAAAAACTACCTTCTCTAAATTCGCTACCCGATTTTAATTCGTCTATTTTAAATGAAATTGCATAAGATTCTAATGGCACTTCCTTACTAGCTATACTTTGTAAAATTGCATGTGTCACTTTGTTTTCATCTTTAGCGAACACATTATGAATTGGTCCTAAATCGATACGTCTTATACGTTTAGGAAATACTTTTGGCAAACGCTTATCTATAGCATAAGCCATGGTATCTAAATTCATATCACGATCAGCTGCATTTTTTAGAACTGAATATATTTCATCCTTATAGTCTTGTACA
The DNA here is from genome assembly GCF_045765065.1 of Winogradskyella sp. 4-2091. NCBI lineage: Bacteria > Pseudomonadati > Bacteroidota > Flavobacteriia > Flavobacteriales > Flavobacteriaceae > Winogradskyella > Winogradskyella sp. 4-2091. The sequence goes on along the minus strand of NZ_JBJKOD010000007.1, from coordinate 180,140 downwards.
TTTTTACCATCGTAATTAAAATACATATAGCAAATGTATGGTCTGTTATGTGTTACATCATAAAAGCTCCAACTTACCAAATACTCTTCTTCAGAATTTTCAGTAGCTTTCATAATTTTACCTTGTACAAAACGATTAAAAATATATTCTTTCTTAGCAGACGTGTAGTATACTATAGATGATGCTTGAAAGAGTTTGCGCTTAGCAATGGGCTCTTTTTTCCGCATTAAAGTATCTAAAAATTCTTCTTTTAGCGTTTCTACATCCGTAAGTTTGCCCAGATACTCTTCACGTAATTCTAAATCATTAAATAAATATCTAAACTCAAGGTAATTAGGAAAACCAGAATCGGTTAAATCCACTTTCATGTTTTCCTCATCATCATACATGTATTTTACACGCATGGCTTCAATAGAATACAACAACAAATCACTGTATTGCTTAAATAATTGAACTTCTTGGTCGTTTAGTAATTGTTTTTCTTGAACCGCATAAATAAGTTCCTTCAATGTGAAATCTATCATTTTGTGATAAAACACATACTGTTCTTTGGAATCTAATATTGCGGAATCTAAGGGTGTAACTATCATTTTGGTTGGTAGTTTTGGCAGTATTCAGTTTGCAGTGAGCCACCAATATTTGAAAAGTATTATTGAAAAATTAATCTAATTATAGTGTTTGGTCTTAGTATTCAATTCGTATTTTCTACCAACTGAATACTAAAAACCAACAACTATTTTTTATCCTAAAAGGTCATCGTCACTAGCTTCTGGCTTTGGTGGATCTGCTGGTTCACCTGCGCCATCATTTGCTGGTGCATTTCCATCTGCTGCGTAATAATCTTCGAAAATCTCTTTCATATCAATTCCGTAACGGTCAGCAAAATTAGACTGGATAGACTTATCCTTTTCTCTAATTTCTTGCAACGCTTCAGCATAACTTCCATAAACACCTTGCATCACTTTTTCGTGCACAGGAATGTTGTCCATCATTTCTTGACGTGCTTTAGCACTTGCCGTATGCATTGCAGCTAAAGTTTCTCCAATATGCTCATCTGTTTTAACACCTAAGTGTTCTAAAATAGCCGCAAATTCTTGGTCTGTACGTGCTTTTAATGCTACAACGTAACCATCGTAATATTTAAGACGCTCGTCTGTATCACTCTTTAATTTTGCTCTATGTGTTTGTAAATTACTACGTAAAGACGTTAATACTTTAATAGTTAGATTATGTTTGTGTACAAAACTATCTTTTGAAGCTGCTAAGGTTGTATAAGCATTTTTAAGACCTTCTAACTCTTCTACTTTTTGCTCTAAAGTGGTTACCTTACCTAACGCATCAGAATATTCAGTAGACTGTTTATCTGCAACTTCTTCTAAAGCTTGACGTGCTTGTTTTAATAAAGCATACTCTGTTTCTAGCTTATCTTCTACTTCTTTTTTCTTTTGAAGCGCTTTTGTATGGTTGTTAGAAGCTTCAACAATTGCCGTTTTAAGACTTTCTTCAACTTCTTTTATTTCAATTTCTCTATCTTTTAAACGCTTAATTGCCGCTTGACTCTTAAAAGACAATTCATTTAATAATGTTTGTACATCAGCTGTTTCAATACGTTGTTGAAACATGGCTTTTGCCTTATTATCCGCAGCATCACGTACTTTTTGAGCATCTTTTAATTCTTGTTCAGCTTTTTGAATTTTTCCTTTTCTACCAAAAAGGTTATTCCAAAATGTGTCTGGCTTTGCATTTGCATCTTCTAATTCAACTTTTGCACGTTCTAAACGTTTTATTGAATCGTCGATAATTTTTTGTTCTGAGGCATTTAAAGCAGAGAACCCTTCAAACATAATACCAACTTCATCTTGGTAATCGGTTAAATCTTTTATAGCATCTAATAAGGTAGTTCTGTCTTTTTCAGCCATATCTACAACATTATCTAATGTTGCATTTAATATTTTCTGACGACTTTCAGGATCATCTTCTTGAGCCAATTTAGACTTCATTTGGTCAATGGCCTTTCCCCAATTTACATCGACTTTCGCTGTTTTTTCGTTGGAATTTGTTTCTAATAAATCAAAATCATCAGACATATTTGTGTAGTGTTATTAAGTTGAACAATTTAAGGATAACAATTTCGGTAATTTTTTAAGACTATAAAAACTTTACTTACTAAAATATAGGTAGCTTGAATTTTGAAAATGTTACAATTTTCGTAATTATTTTTTAGCAACACTTTATTCTAAAAAAAATACTATTGATATAATCTGTTTTAAATTTAATTATCGTGGTTATATTATCTATTTTATTTATTCATTTTTAAATAATAAACACTACCACAAAAGGCTTAATATACCAACAAACACAGTTGTTTATCGGATTTTACAATCGTTTTATCGATGAAATTGTTGATATAAAATGGTAAATAATTTAAAATTAAGCATTTAAGAATAAGATTTTTTCTATATTAGCATCCTAGAACCCCAATTCTAAACCATTATATATGTTTATGCAACTTCTTACAAAGGCTTTGATTGTGACAACGACACAACTTACCATTATACTCATATTAGTGGCTTCGGTTTTTCTAGTTCTTATTGCAATCGCAATTATTAAAATGTATAAACTTAAAGCTGAAAATAAAAAATTGATGCAAACCAACGCCTTCAAGGACTACGAAAATTCAAATGAAGAAAGGCCTAGTGGACATCTTTATGGCGATAATTAAATTAATATAAAGTGATGCGTATCTTAATAGAAAACTATAGTCTATTACGCAAAAATATAAAACTAAAAAGCCAGCAAATTGCTGGCTTTTTATATTTTAAAATGAGTTCTAATTATCTCACTAATTTTTTATATTTAATGCGTTTTGGCATTAAATCTCCACCTAAACGTTTCTTCTTATTTTCTTCATAATCACTAAAGCCTCCTTCAAAGAAATAGACTTGAGAATCACCTTCAAATGCTAATATGTGTGTACATATTCTATCTAAGAACCATCTATCGTGACTAATAACAACAGCACAACCTGCAAAATTCTCTAAACCTTCTTCTAATGCTCTTAATGTATTTACATCTAGATCATTAGTAGGTTCATCTAAAAGTAAAACATTACCTTCCTCTTTAAGCGTCATAGCTAAATGCAAACGGTTTCGCTCACCACCAGAAAGTAATTTTACTTTTTTGTTTTGCTCACCTCCTGAGAAATTAAATCGGCTTAAATAGGCTCTAGAATTTACTTCCTTTCCTCCCATCATAACCAACTCTTGCTCATCACTAAAGTTCTGCCAAATTGTTTTTTCCGGATCAATATTAGAGTGTTTCTGATCAACATATGCAATCTTGGCCGTTTCACCTACTTTAAACTCTCCTTTATCAGGATTTTCCTCTCCCATAATCATTCTGAATATAGTCGTTTTACCAGCACCATTTGGTCCAATAACACCAACAATACCAGCTTGAGGTAAATTAAAGTTTAAATCGTCATATAGTAATTTGTCATCATAAGCTTTGGCAACACCTGCGGCTTCAATTACATTAGTCCCCAAACGCGGACCATTTGGAATATAGATTTCTAACTTTTCATCGAGCTGTTTTTGATCCTGACTCATTAATTTGTCATAGTTCTTTAAACGTGCCTTTTGCTTAGTTTGTCTTCCTTTAGCACCTTGACGTACCCAGTCTAACTCGCGTTCTAATGTTTTTTGACGTTTAGAAGCTGTTTTACTTTCTTGTGCCATACGTTTAGACTTTTGATCTAACCAAGACGAGTAGTTTCCTTTCCAAGGAATTCCTTCTCCTCTATCTAATTCTAAAATCCATCCAGCAACATTATCTAAGAAGTATCTATCGTGCGTTACCGCAATTACAGTTCCTTTATATTGTGCTAAATGATGCTCTAACCAATGTACAGACTCCGCATCTAAATGGTTGGTTGGCTCATCTAATAACAAGACATCTGGCTCCTGAAGTAATAAACGACATAAGGCCACACGACGACGCTCACCACCAGAAAGAACTCCTATTTTCTTATCGCCATCTGGAGTGCGTAACGCATCCATAGCAATTTCTAATTTGGTATCTAATTCCCATGCACCTGCCGCATCAATTTGATCTTGCAACTCTGCCTGTCGATTCATTAGCTTTTCCATTTTATCGGCATCGCTATAGACTTCTTCTAAACCAAACTGATCATTAATACTATTATATTCATCAAGAATAGCAACTGTTTCTGCAGCACCTTCTCGCACGATTTCCATAACCGTTTTATCATCATCTAATTGAGGTTCTTGCTCTAAATAACCTACTGTGTAACCAGGTTGAAAAACAACATCTCCTTGATAGTTTTTATCTACACCTGCAATAATTTTTAATAATGTAGATTTTCCTGATCCATTAAGACCAAGAATACCAATTTTAGCTCCATAGAAGAAGCTTAAATATATATTTTTTAAAACTGGTGTATTTGCACCTGAAAACGTCTTTGTAAGACCAGACATTGCAAAAATCACTTTTTTATCGTCACTCATAATTTAAGTATAAAAGTTTATTGTTATAAAGTTAAAAGATATTCTGGCCAAATTAAACTCTGCCTTTCAAGGCATTAAACACCCATGATATACAGAAAAAACCACCACCAACAGCAGCAAATCCCCAACCTGCAACATCATCGTATCTAAATGCACCTAATGCTATTAAACCACATCCTACAAATATCATTATCCAAGTTGCCCAAGCTAGTACTGTGTTTTTATTCATCGCCATATTCTTAATCTTTAATTTTCGTAAATTAGTTAGTTGAATTACAAATATCGTATTTTAAATAAAAAAAGCATCACAAATTGTGATGCTTATATAATTATTCATGTTAAAAATCTATAATTTTATCATTGGTACTTCAATGAATAATAACTCACTCTTTGATTTTGCTGTAATTTTAAAACTATCCGTTTCAGAAATTCCTATAGCATCACGCGAATTTAAATCTTCATTTTCAATACTACTATTTCCTGCTATATTCATGATGTAAACACCATGATTTTCACTTTTTAATATATACTGAAACGAATTATTTTCTAACAAATCAATTCTAGATAGTTTAACATCTTGATGAACTTTTAAACTTGCACTGTCCTTATCACTAAATGAGGTTACTAAAGTTTGAAGTTGTCCTTGTCTATCTTCAGCTTTAAATACCTTTTGATCGTAACGCGGTTTTACATTTCTTTCATCTGGAATAATCCATATTTGAAATAAACCTAATTCCTCATTAACAGAACCATTAATTTCAGAGTGTTGAATCCCAGTGCCTGCAGACATTACTTGCACTTCACCTGGCACAACAGTTTGCCAATCATTATGCATGTTATCACGATGCTTAAGAACACCTTTTAATGGAATGGTAATAATTTCCATATTATCGTGTGGATGTGTACCAAATCCCATTTTAGGTGCAACAATATCATCATTTAACACTCTTAAAGCGCCAAAATGAATTCTATCTTCACTAAACCAACCTGCAAAACTAAAGGAGTGATTAGCTTTTAACCATCCATGATCTGCAAATCCTCTACTCTCTGCTTTATGTATTACCTTTTTCATCTCATTTTATCTAATAAATCACTTAATTGTGATGCTTCTTCTTCAGTTAAATTTTGAAAAATATTTTTCCGATCTGCTTTAGAAATCTCTTCTAACAGATTTAATCCTTCTTCAGTAATATTGATATGTACAACACGTCTATCATTTGGGCAAGCGATACGTTCAATCAAGTGTTTTGAACTGAGCTTATCCATTAACCGCGTCGCATTTGGAGATCTTTCAATCATGCGTTCCTTTATCGTTTGTACTTTTAAAGGTTGACCTGCTCCTTTTAAAATTCTTAATATATTATACTGCTGTGATGAAATTTTAAAAGGTTTAAAAAATGCAGCCTGATAACTATTAATCCAATTAGCCGTGTACAAAATATTAAGCATTGCTTTTACTTTTTGATTCGGAAACGTAGAATTAATATCTTTAGAAAAATCGCCCATATATTCTGAATAATTAAATTAATATAATATTAAAGGAGAAACTTATAGAGTGGCTTCAAATTTTTTGACCTGTTCTAATAATTGTGCATTTGATGCCTCATCGGTAATTTTACCTTCAGAAAAATTATCATAAAAAGAAGGTAATGAAAACGTACCTACAATTTGTGCATCATGATACGGAAATCTACCTTTTGCGATTTCTAAAACTGTAACTCCTCCTCTAGCTCCAGGAGATGTTGCCATTAATAACATAGGTTTATTTAGAAATGTTTTTTGCTCAATGCGAGAAATCCAATCAAATAAGTTTTTGAAAACTGCACTGTACGCTCCATTATGTTCTGCCAACGAAAGAATAATACCATCAGAATTTTTTATGGCCTCTGCAAAACGTTTTGCATTTTCAGGAAATCCTTCTCTCTGTTCTAAGTCTACTCCGTAAATAGGTAGCTCAAAATCGTTTAAATCTAAAATATTAATTTCAGTTTCTTTTACTAAACTAGAAGTATACTCAACTAATTTTTTGTTGATTGAAGTAGTGCTATTACTACCTGCAAATGCTATTATATTTTTCATTTTAGTTTTGGTTTTTTTTGTTAAATATATAAGATACTATCAATAAAACAAACGCTATAAGCGCTCCTGTTTGTTCGCCATCGCCAATCATGTAATGCGCGAAAAATGCCAATATAAATGCAAAGAAAAATCCTGCATAAGCCCATTCTTTAATCACTTTAAATTTAGGGTTCCAAATAGCAAAAAGCCCTAAAAGTTTAGCCACAGCGTAGGGATAAATAATATAAGTTGGATAACCAAAATTAGTGAACATTTGAGACACATCTTCATGTTTAAAAAAATACATGCTTACAGAAAACAGCATCAATAAGGTTAACAATCCTGTGGCTACGTAATAAATAATTTTATTTTTTTTCATTTTATAATATGTTTAGTTAGAGTGCAAATATAACATAAAATTTATTTATATTCCTAGGAATATATTACCATGTTATATATTTTTAGAAAACATTAACTTTCCAAAAATAGTTTCGTTTTGTAAATTCGTACAAAACAAATCTGTATTAATGGATATCAAATTCAACCAAAACGAAGACCACAATAAACTTTTAGTTTCTGACTTAAAAAAGCGATTTGCGAAAGTCAAACTAGGTGGTGGTGAAAAAAGTATTGAAAAACATCATGCTAAAGGTAAAATGACAGCCAGAGAGCGTGTTGATTATCTATTAGATCCTAAAGCCAAATCTATTGAGATTTGTGCATTTGCCGGAGAAGGTATGTATGAGCAATATGGCGGTTGTCCATCTGGAGGTGTTGTTGTAAAAATGGGATTCGTAAAAGGTAAACAATGTATTGTAGTCGCTAATGATGCTACTGTAAAAGCTGGCGCTTGGTTTCCTATTACAGGAAAGAAAAATTTGCGTGCACAAGAAATCGCCATAGAAAACCACTTACCTATCATTTATTTGGTAGATAGTGCTGGTGTCTTTTTGCCAATGCAAGATGAAATTTTCCCTGACAAGGAACATTTTGGACGCATTTTCAGGAATAATGCTGTGATGAGTAGTATGGGAATTACCCAAATTTCTGCTGTTATGGGCAGTTGTGTTGCTGGAGGAGCTTATTTACCAATAATGAGTGATGAGGCCATAATTGTTGATAAAACAGCGAGTATTTTTTTAGCAGGAAGTTATTTAGTAAAAGCTGCGATCGGAGAATCTATTGATAATGAAACTCTTGGTGGAGCAACAACACATTGTGAAATATCTGGTGTTACCGATTATAAAGCTACAGACGACAAAGATGCTCTTGATAAAATTAAGAACATTGTGGACAAAATTGGAGATTTTGATAAAGCAGGATATAATAGAACTGCATCAAAAAAACCTAAGGAAAATCCTAATGACATTTATGGTATACTTCCAAAAAGCAGAGCTGATCAATACGACATGAAAGACATCATAAAACGATTAGTTGATGATTCTGAATTTGAAGAGTACAAAGAAGATTATGGAAAAACTATTATTACGGCTTACGCCAGAATTGAAGGTTGGGCTGTTGGTATTGTTGCTAATCAAAGAAAACTAGTAAAAACTAAAAAAGGCGAAATGCAATTTGGAGGTGTTATTTACAATGACTCAGCAGATAAAGCAACACGATTTATTGCTAATTGTAATCAGAAAAAGATTCCTTTAGTATTTCTACAAGATGTTACTGGCTTTATGGTTGGAAGCAAATCTGAACACAGCGGAATTATTAAAGATGGTGCCAAAATGGTAAATGCTGTCAGTAATTCTGTGGTTCCAAAATTCACGATTGTTTTAGGTAATAGCTATGGTGCAGGAAATTACGCGATGTGTGGAAAAGCGTACGACCCAAGACTAATTGCTGCATGGCCAAGCGCAGAGTTAGCTGTAATGAGTGGAAATTCTGCGGCTAAAGTACTATTGCAAATTGAAACAGCTTCACTTAAAAAGAAAGGTGAAACAATTACTAAAGAAAAAGAGGAAGAATTATTTAATAAAATAAAATCAAGATATGATGATCAAGTATCGCCTTATTATGCGGCTTCTCGCATATGGACAGATGCTGTAATTGATCCGATAGACACAAGAACTTGGATTTCTATGGGAATAGAAGCTGCTAACCACGCTCCTATTGAAAAACCTTTTAATATGGGAGTTCTTCAAGTTTAATATGCAGCAACAAACTAAATCTAAAAAACAGCCTCTGTACATCCTAATATTATTGATATTAGCCGCAGAGGCCATTTTTATTTTACCCTTTGTTCTACAACGCGTTTTTAGACCGACATTTCTTGAAACTTTTTCAATAAATAATGAAGATTTAGGCTACTGCTTTTCAGTCTATGGTATAGTTGCTCTTTTCTCCTATTTATTTGGCGGACCAATAGCTGATAAATTTCAACCTAAAAACTTAATGTCAGTTGCGCTGATTTTAACTGCATTAGGAGGTTTCTATTTTGCCACATTTCCTGAATACGAATTTTTAAAGTTACTATATGGATATTGGGGATTTACTACCATCTTTCTGTTTTGGGCTGCAATGATAAAAGCCACAAGAATTTGGGGAGGCGATAATAACCAAGGTATAGCTTTTGGATATTTAGATGGAGGAAGAGGTATAGTTGCTGCGACCTTTGGTTCGCTTGGTGTTTTTGTTTTCTCTTTTTTTATTGAAGGTACAATTACTAATTCTTCTTTAATTGAAAGGCAATTTGCTTTTAAACAAGTCATTACAACTTGTTCAATTATTGTGGCTATTATTGGACTAATAGTCTATTTTTTTCTAAAAACCTCTACTGAGGAAGTAACAGATTTAAAATCGGACTTTAACAGTTTATACATTAAAAATTTTAAGAGCCTAATAAAAATTCCTACAGTTAGACTTCTTATGCTTATCATTTTATGTGCCTATACTGGTTATAAAGCTACCGATTTATTTACACTTTATGCAACAGATGTAATGCGTTATAACGCCATTAAATCTGCAGAAGTTGGCACTTATTTACTCTACTTAAGGCCAGTCATTGGTGTTATTATTGGTTTAATGGCGGACAAAGGCAGAGCTTCTTTTTGGTTAATAATTGGGTTTTTACTTACCACCTTTTCTAGTCTTATATTTAGTTTTGGAATTATTGATAATAACACAACAATGTTATTTATTATAAATATTCTTTTAATGGCTATTGGTGTATATTCTTGCCGTGTTTTATATTTTGCAACCTTACCGGAAGCAAAAATTCCCGTTGCCGTAACAGGAACTGCTGTAGGATTGGTGTCTATAATTGGCTATACACCAGATATCTTTTCTGGACCAATGTTTGGAATTTTAGTTGACAATCCTAATAAAACCGCAGGCTTAGAAAATGCCTTTTTAGTCTTGAGTGTATTTAGTATTATTGGATTTTTAACCGCATATAGATTTTATAAAATATCTAAAAAATAGGAACAAAAAAAGAGCACAAATATAAAATCTGTGCTCTCTTATTATAAAATTAAGAAATACTAATCTAGCGTTAAGCCTTCACGTTTAGCCTTCTTCTCTGCTCTAATTTCTTTTAAACGCTCAATTGATGAACCAAAAATCCAGTAAGGCACCACAAAAGTTAAAAGGAAAATCATTAACCAAAAACCGATAGTTAATATGGTTAAAAAAGCTAAAAATCCTAAATATTGATCAAATTCGAACATAATTTTTGTTTCGTTTACGTTTATTGGTACAAAGATATAACCAAAATATAAGTTTTACAACAGGCTTGCCTAGTTTTATTAACAGGTTATTAAAAATTATATCGCTTTTATAAGTAATTCTGCTGTTGCAGGATTTGTAGCCAATGGAACATTGTGCACATCGCATAATCTCATTAACATTAAAATATCTGGCTCATGTGGATGACGATCTAATGGGTCTCTAAAAAACAAAACCATATCGCACTGTCCTTCAGCTACTCTAGCTGCAATCTGTGCATCACCTCCTAAAGGACCAGACAACAATGCATTAACTTGCAAGCCAGCTTTACTTACCTTCTCTCCTGTTGTACCAGTAGAAATTAGCGTAATATTTTTATGTTTTAAAATTTCACTATGCTGATTTAAAAACTGAACCATTTCAGCCTTTTTTCCATCATGCGCAATAATTGCAATTTCCATATTAAAGATTCTTCACGTGATAATCTACTAATCCCTCAATTGGTCGTCTTACAAAGTTACCAACCTTAAACCCGAATTCTTCTGCTACTTGCTTTATTTCTTCTTGTCCAAAATAAGCGATAGAACCAGCAAAATGAACAGGAATTCCTTCTTTTAATTCTTCTTTATATTGAAGTATCATGTTTTCTGCAAACAAGCGAATACCAGTAGTAATTACTTTACTAATGTATTCTGAATCCTTATTAATGAACATAAATTCAGCATGATCTGCTAAATAAGCACTAGGATTGGTTTGCTTATATAAATTATATTTTATAAAATCAGCTTCAAGATTGTGTTTATGAGCAAAAGCTACACTTATGGTGTCTGGCATTTTATTAAAATAGTAATCTCTAATTAATTGCTTACCAAAATAATTACCACTTGCATCATCCATTAAAATAAAGCCTAAGCTAGATACGCGTTGGTGCAAATCTCTACCATCATAATAACTACAGTTAGATCCTGTTCCTAGAATACAAACTACAGCTGCTTCATCATTTTTATCAATACAGGCTCTTACGGCTGCATATGTATCTTCTCTAACTTCTACTATGGCATTTTTGAAATAATATTCTAAAATCGATTTTAGTAAAAGTGTTGGTTTATCTGTTCCACAACCAGCACCATAAAAATAAATATGAGTTACTTCATCTGCAATTGACATCAGCTCTTTACTCTTTCGAATAATTTTGTTAAGCTTCTTTTCTGCAACAATAGCAGGATTTAATCCTTTGGTTCTTATTTTGTCTACGGTTTGATTTCCGTTTTCATCAATTGCAATCCAATCGCATTTTGTAGAACCACCATCTGTAATTAAAATCATGATAAGGTATATAAATAAAAATTCCGTAGTCTATGACAGAACATAATCCTACGGAATTTTCAGAATTAATATTATGTCTTAAAGGCTATTTACCTTTTGAGCTAAATCAACTAATTTATTAGAATAACCAAACTCATTATCATACCAAGATACTAACTTGAAGAACGTTGAATTTAATTCTATTGAAGCATCAGCATCAAATACACTAGTTTTAACCTCACTTACAAAATCTTGAGATACTACAGCATCTTCAGTATAACCTAAAACGCCCTCCATAGAACCTGCAGCTGCTTTTTTCATAGCCGCTTTAATCTCTTCTAAAGATGTTGCTTTTTTAGTTTTCACTGTTAAATCTACAACAGACACATCTACAGTTGGTACTCTAAATGCCATACCTGTAAGTTTTCCATCTAATTCAGGAATAACTTTTCCTACTGCTTTTGCAGCTCCTGTAGAACTTGGAATAATGTTATTGATGGCAGAACGTCCTAAACGGTAATTTTTACGTGATGGTGCATCTACTGTAAATTGAGTAGAGGTTGCTGCGTGAATTGTAGTCATTAAACCTTCTTCAATACCAAAATTATCTTCAATAACTTTAGAGATTGGAGCTAAACAGTTTGTCGTACAAGATGCATTAGATACAATTGTATCGCTCGCTTGTAATTTACTATCGTTTACTCCCATTACAAACATTGGTGCATCTTTACTTGGCGCAGAAATTACTACTTTTTTAGCACCACCATCAATGTGGTATTGAGCCGTTTCTAAAGTTGTAAAAATACCTGTACATTCTGCGACTACAGTTGCACCTGCTTCATCCCACTTTAAATTTTTAGGATCTCTTTCTGCTGTTACACGGATTGTTTTACCATCTACTACTAATTGTCCATCTTTTACTTCTACTGTACCATCAAATCTTCCGTGTACAGAATCATACTTTAATAAGTACGCTAAGTGATCAACATCCAATAAATCATTAATTGCTACAACATCTACGTCATTACGTTTTACAGTTGCTCTAAATACAATTCTTCCTATTCTACCGAATCCGTTAATTCCTAATTTTAAATTTGCCATTACTCTATCTTTGTTTTAATTTTTGTTCTTATTAAATTGTCATTATATCCGAAACTCTTAAAAGTTCCATATTAATTTTTGATTTTCCTTTTACGGCTTGATCAAACGGTGTTAAATCCATAACATCGTTTTTAATACCTACCATATAATTACTTTTACCGGTAATTAAACTTTCTACGGCTTTCACTCCCATTCTACTTGCCAAAACACGATCAAAACACGATGGTGATCCGCCACGTTGCATATGTCCAAGAACAGAAACTCTTACATCATAACCTTCCATATTTTGGTCTACGTAATCTTTTAGTTCAAACACACTTTTACCGATTTTATCACCTTCGGCCACGACAACAATACTGGAAGACTTTCCTGATTTTTTACTTCGTCTTAATGACTCCACAAGTCTGTCTAATCCTAAATCTTCTTCAGGAATTAAGATCTCTTCTGCACCACCAGCAATACCAACGTTTAAAGCAATATGCCCAACATCTCGTCCCATTACTTCAATAAAGAATAATCGATTATGCGAACTGGCTGTATCTCTAATTTTATCAATGGCATCTACAACCGTATTTAAAGCGGTATCGTAACCAAGTGTATGTGATGTACCAACGATATCATTGTCAATTGTTCCTGGAATTCCCATTACAGGAAAATCGAACTCTTGATTAAATATCATTGCACCTGTAAAACTTCCATCACCACCAATAACTACAAAAGCATCTATTTCTGCCTTTTTTAATTGTTCGTGCGCTTTAGTTCTACCTTCTATTGTTCTAAATTCTGTTGAACGTGCAGATTTTAAAATTGTACCACCTTTATTAATGATACCTTTTACACTACGAGCATCCATTTCAATAAAATCCCCATCAATCATCCCTTCATAACCTCTATAAATGCCGATGCATTTGATATCATGAAAAGCACATGCTCTAACAACGGATCGTATTGCGGCATTCATTCCTGGAGAATCTCCTCCAGATGTTAAAACACCTATCTTTTTAATTGTATGTAGCATTTCTATAATTTGTTTACAGTAAAATTAAGAAACAATACATAGAATTATGTGACTATTGTCATAAATATTTAGTGAAAAACCAATTCAAACGTTTTCGTTAATAAGTATTTTAATAAAATGAAGATAAATGTGAATTTTAGGGCTTGGTTTTATCCTTTTTTTCTTTCACTGACATAAAATCTGGCAGGAAATCATCATTGTTTTCTTGGTCTTTTGGCTCCTGACTTTTTACAGCTTTTTCTTTTCTATTTTTTCCAGAAAATATAATTTGAAGAAATTCTTTAAACGTATCAAATTCTACATTGTATGACAAACCAACACCTTGGGTATAGCCAATTTCATCAACAAGATTAACGATACTGTTTTCTCTATTGAAGACTTTGGCTCTTAACGTACCATCTTCATTTAATAAAAAGTCTATCTGTACATCGCCACTAATTACCGTTTGACTAGCACTACCAAATGGTACACCAACCTTACCGTTAACTAATATTTTATCGCTTATTTTAGTTTGAAGTGTTAAGCCTACGGTTGAATTGGTCTGTAACTCTGGTGTATCTTGCCCCAATTCTAAATCGATACCAACATCTAAGTTTCCATTATTAGTACCGAACAAATTATTTACGATTCCTGATAAACGTTCTGAGATGGTACCTGTAAAATTAGCACCTTCTATACCATTTGAGAAGCCTCCTGTCGCTAAAAATATTAAGGCTTGGTTATCTTTTTCTTCTTTTGAAGATAATCTATATTCTAATTCTGATTTTACGGTAGAACTCACACCAGGAAATCTAAAATCGAATTCTGGTACTGGTTGCTCTAATTGTCCTGTTAAGTGAATTTCTACTTCTACATCTATACTCTGAGTAATAGGATTATCTAGTAAAACAGACGGATTGGCATCGCCAGAATACACCGCTTTTAAATTTAATTCTGCACCTAAAGGATCACCTTGCCAGACAATGTTTCCGCCTTGCTCAACTTTAAATTTCTTTTCAACAAAACCACCATATTTAAAATTATAAAAACCTTCGTAAACTGTAAAATCACCGAACATATTAAAAGTTCCGCTTGTATTGATATAAAAATTCAATGTACCCTCGCCTTTTCCTTTAATTGTACTGCCAGCTTCTTTATCAATGACGATTTCTATAGTTGCATTTTGATTTACGTTAAGATCAAAATCTAAAATCAGTCCCTTAACTTCAATCTGTTCTGCTATTTTACCTTTAACCTTGGCTAATTTTTCTTCAGGACTTAAGAAATGAATATATGAATTGTCTCCAAAGCTTTCAGCATCATTAAGTGGAATAAAAAATTCTGTTCCTGCTTCTGTTCTACCATTATTTACTTCAATAACTAACTGCTCTGTAGGCCCTTTTATTTCTGCCGTACCTGAAATAAATCCTGTACCATAATAAAGTTCGTCTTCAGATTCTTCGGTATTTAATACTAAAAGTCTATTTGTATTTAACCTTAAACCTAATCTCCAATCTGAAAAGTTATAATGTTCTATAAAACCATTTAAATTTCCTTTTGAGAAGTATTTAGAATCGGTCATTGCCACATTCTTAAATATAAATTGCTGGCCTTTAAGCTCTACTTTAGAATCAAAATCGAATCCATAATCTACATTTAGATAAGGGATTGACATACCTGCTCTATCGAGTAGTAATTCGCCATCTATACTCGGTTTATTTAAACTACCTGATACTTTGGCATTTCCTGATACTAGTCCCCTAATATTATTAATTACACCTTCGCCTAGGGGATTTAATGGCTCTAATAAAAACTCTTCAAAGGCGACATCTAAATTAATTGTAGGATTGTTTTCTGCTATATCAATGAATCCTTTTGCTCCTAACGACTTAATATTATCATTAATTAACGATACATCTACCTTATAATCAGTTAAAGAATTATTACCCTCTATTTTAGCTTTTAGATCACCTAAGTCAAAATCATTAACAAAAAGACTACTTATTTCTACATTAGATTTTGGAAGATATACGCCATTATTTTGAATCACTTGAAGCTTTCCGTTTACAATACCTTTAAGGGCCAGACTATCTATACGTGGTGTAATTTTAACGAGTTGTACGTCCTTGAAGTCTACATTAAAATTTTTATTAAGCGAATCATTGATTTTACCTGATACTAAAATCTCCTCGTTGCCTTGAGTAATTTTTATTGGAGAAATATCAAACGCTTTAAAACCTCTATCAAAACGAATTTTATTTAATGAATCTTTCTTTGAATTTAAAAGCCATTCATACCCTTTAAAAAGCACATCAGATTTTCTAATACCAACTACAGATTTGTTAGATTCATCAATAGTATAAAATAGATTTAAGTTGTAATTATCCCTGTTATTCTTACCTCCTTTAAATTCAGTTTTTACTAATAACGTATCTCGTTTTGTGACATTAATCAAGCTAAATTCTGAAGCATTATAAATTCCCGTACCAATACTATCTATCTCAATATAAGTATTATACAAAGGATTACTGTTATCGATACTTATATTGATTTTATTTGCAAAATAATCTTTAAATTTAATTTCTGGCGAGTTAAAAGCTAACTCAAAACCTTTTTCGTCAGTTTCTATTCTGCCTTCAATAAATGTATTTTTTCCTAGTGTTAGATCCTTAAAAAATACAGCTGCAATTTTTGAGTGAATGTTAAATTTAAAATCGAGATATTGACCTTCTTCTAAAACGTTTGGTACATAATTAGTATAAATACTTCCAACTGAATTCTCTATTAAACCAACAACATCCTTTATATTGAATTGTCCTTTAATCGTTCCGCTAATAATGTCTGGTGAATTAATGGTAAGTGTACGCACTTGGTCTTTAAATGAAGATACAATATCAAAATCTTCAAACACATAGCTTCCATCTTGGTTTTTATAGGTTGTATTTTTTATATTAATTGCGCCTATTGCATTATCCAAATTTGATCCAGTACCATTCATGGTAACCAGCCCTCTAAACTCAGAGATATTATCTCTTGTTATAAAGTTTAATTTATTAAGGTTAGCATAACCAACTTGAGCTTTAAAATCGAATTTATTGATGTCTTGCGAAAAATCTACTAAGCCATTAAAATCTAGCTGTAAGTTAAGATCTTCTACACTTAGTAATCCATTAAAAATATTATTACCCAAATCTCCCGAGAGCTTAATATCTTGGTAAGTGTAACCATTATATTGAAGCATTGAAACTTCTCCTTTTACATCTGTCCTTAAATTCTTAATTGTAAAACCTTTACCATCCACATCTAGATTTAAGCTCGTGGTTTTTACCAAAGGATCATTGATAAGTTTACCGATATCAAACTCATCTAATATCACATTACCTATATAATTGGCATTATCAATATTGTCTATGTTAGTTAATTGTAGATCAGATTTAATTAATCCTAAATCTGTATTAATATTTACATTCGCTTCTACACTTTTTGCCGTAATGTAAGATGTTCCTGTAATGTTAAAATTACCAACTTTAGAAATTACACTTGGTATTGAATTCCCTAAAAGTCTTGGTAATAGTGCTGTTAAATCATTATAGTTTGATGCTAAGTTTTGAAACGTACCTCTTAAAGCGAAACTATCATCTTCTCTACTAAACAAGTTTTGAAACGTAATATCTCCAATAATTCTTGTATTTGTAGTTGTACTAACATTGAGGTTTGTGGCTACTAAATTATTTAATGTACCAGATAAATCTGCATTAAGATTTGCATGTTGATTGGTACCAAACTCGTCAAAAAAAGCATTTAATTCGGTTAAAGAAATATTTGAATCTCTGAAACTCGCATCAATATTAACTTTATCTATAAAATATTTTAAATCTTCTCGTTTATAGTTGAATCTTAAATCGCCTATTAATTCTGATTGATCAGTTTTAATATTTAAGTCACCAAACGTCATATGGTCTAGTGTATATTCAAAATTTGCCATTAAGTTTTTAACGGCAATTCCTCTACTATCTTTAAAACTAAATTTATTAATACGAGTACTGACTTCGGGACCATTAATTAGAAAATTAGTAGCATTAGCATTAAGTTCAGTAAACTCAAAGACTTTTGGCGTTTCTAAATTTTCATTTACTAATCTAAAAACTCCGTTTTCTATAGACACATCACTAGATGAAAATAAGAACTCACTTGGCTCTAATCTTGGATTATCACTATCAAACTTAGCCACGAAAATATCTAAATTAGATTCGTCTTCATCTAAATATGTTTTGTGATTAAATAGAACATTCTGAAGATCTATATCTCCAAAATTCAGTTTGGTATTATATAGATTTCTAAAACTAATAATTGAACTATTAAGCTCGCCAACACTTATTAGAGTATCTTTTTTATAGTCTCTAATTAAAATTTCTTTCAACTCAATATCACCATTAAGTTGCATGCCCACTCTACCAATATTGATATTGGTTTTAAATTCGTTGTTTACTCTAGTAGTAACATATTTTCCTAAACGTGTTTGAACGGCAGGAATGGACAACACTAAAAACAAAATGAAAAATAACAGCAAGATTATTGCTAGTATTTTACCTATTATTTTGAGTATCCGTTTGATAGAATTTTACGATTTAAAAGTTTGAAATCTTCCTTACCTTTGTACTTACAATATGCTGTAATTAAAGCAATGGACTTAAACTTGTAAAATTAACAATTATTGTGCCGAATATCGACTATGAAAAAAGAAAATATTTACATCCTAGGAATAGAGTCATCTTGCGATGATACGTCTGCTGCTGTATTATGCAATAACACTATTTTGAGCAATGTTGTTGCAGATCAAAAAATACATGCCGAGTATGGTGGTGTTGTTCCAGAATTAGCGTCTCGTGCGCATCAGCAAAATATAGTTCCTGTGGTGCATCAAGCACTAGAAAAAGCAGGTATAAATAAAGACCAATTAAGTGCTGTAGCATTTACTAGAGGTCCTGGTTTAATGGGATCTTTGCTTGTTGGTACCTCATTTGCAAAATCTTTGGCTTATGGATTAGATATTCCGCTTATTGACGTTAACCATATGCAAGCTCATATTTTAGCGCATTTTATTGAGGAAAAAGATCATAAAATACCACCTTTCCCCTTTTTAGCAATGACTATTTCTGGTGGCCACACGCAAATTGTTAAAGTGAACAATCATTTTAATATGGAAGTGATTGGAGAAACTATAGATGATGCTGTTGGTGAAGCTTACGATAAAAGCGGGAAGATTTTAGGATTAGGTTATCCTGCAGGACCTGAAATTGATAGACGTGCGCAGTTAGGTAACCCAAAAGCTTTTCAATTTACAAAACCCAAAGTAGATGGGTTAAATTTTAGCTTTTCTGGCCTAAAAACAAACATCCTATATTTTGTGCAGCGCCAAGTAAAGACAAATCCTAATTTTATAGAAGAAAACCTTAATGATATTTGTGCGTCAATTCAATTTACCATAATTGGAATTTTAATGTCAAAATTAAAACTAGCTGTTAAAGAAACAGGAATAAAGCATATTGCTATTGGTGGAGGAGTTTCTGCTAACTCTGGTATTAGAAAAGCTCTAAAAGATGCAGAACAAAATTTTGGATGGACAAGCTATGTACCAAAGTTTGAATACACCACAGACAATGCCGCAATGATTGCTATAGTTGGTTATTTGAAATATTTACAAAAGGACTTTTCAAATTTTGATGTCATGGCTACTGCTCGATTAAAGATATAAAATGAAAAGAATAACACTTTATTTCTGGCTAATTTCATTTTTCTTCTTTCTACTTAGTTTTTACTTTTTTATATTTAAAAACACATTAATTGATGTAAATATTTACGACACCTATTATGTTATTCTCAACTCACATTTATCATTATTACTTGCTTTAGTGTATACCGCGACAAGTATTATTTACACCCTTATTTCTATCAAAAAAATAGCATTAATTAGTTGGCTTACAAAAACACATTCTATAATTTCTATTACTATTGTTCCGTTATTTTTTATCGGTTATTTTATTTTAAATAACAATGTAGAATCTGAATTTCCATTATTTGATGATAGCCAAAATTTGAAGTTATTTCTAATAGGAATGGGCATACTTTTTTTACTCACTCAATTCATTTTAATCATCAATATTGTATTCAGTACTAGTATATCTTTAAAATTAAAAGCACGGAACTGATCAAAAATTGTTAAAACATCTGTTAACATCCTTTCTACCTTTCCTTTTTATCTAGCTGAAAATTTAGTTGCTTTGTATTATCCTAAATCAAAATTATAATTAAAACATGAAACATTTTTTATTATTACTTCTGCTAATTCCAATCTTTGCGTTTTCTCAAGGCACTTTAGAGCAACAACTAGATTCAATTTCTACGTCGGAAGAAGCCTCCACATTTTTAAAAGAGAATAAACCAAAACAAGGCAAAATTTTTACATTTAATAAAGCCAAGCACAAAACTAGATTAGCTGATGATCTTTTCAAGTTGTCTAAAGGTGGTAAAAAAGTAACAAGAACCGATTTCAAAAAAACCTACTATAAGGTTATTGATAAGTCTGAAGTAAATTATTCAAAATTCAACATAATTGTATTTGATGCTGCCAAAACCAGTGAAGAGGACGCAAAAATAAACCGCGAAAAAGTAATAAGTCAATACAAACAAGGTTATAAATTTAAAGACCTAGCAAAACATTATTCCACAGGACCTACAGCAAAAATGGGTGGCGATACTGGCTGGATAAAAGCTGGCGACATGTCTACCGCTTTTGATGATGTCGCTTTTAATGAGACGCACAAATTGAATGACATTTTTCTAGTTGATGACCCTGAAAGTAAAAAATATTATTTGGTCATTAAAACTGAAGTTGAAACACCAATTGAAGAAATTACTGTTTTAAAATTTTCTGAAGATATCGATTAATGCAATTATTCTACAATCCTAATATAACTAAAAACGATTCTAGCTTTAAATTTGATAAAGAAGAAAGTAGGCATATTGCTAAAGTATTACGAAAAAAAGTTGGTGATACTCTAAACATTACCAACGGTAAGGGTTGGCTTTTTACTGCAGAAATCACAATAGCAGAGCAGAAAAATTGCGCGGTATCTATTACATCCAAGCAATTACAACCAGAAAAAAATTACAAATTACATTTAGCTGTTGCTCCAACAAAAATGAACGATCGCTATGAGTGGTTTTTAGAAAAAGCAACCGAAATTGGAATAGACAGCATTACACCCATCATTTGTGATCATAGTGAACGTAAAGTGGTAAAAACTGAACGCTTTGAAAAAATCATTCAGTCTGCAATGAAACAATCTTTACAATGCTATTTACCAAAATTAAATGAACCAATAAGTTTCAAAAACTACGTAAATAAAGCGTTCAATGATCAGATTTTTATTGCACATTGTGAGGAAACTGATAAGAAATCTTTAAAATCTGTTTTAAAACCAATTACGGATTGCACTATTTTAATCGGTCCAGAAGGTGACTTTAGCGTTAAAGAAATTGAAATGGCTTTGCAGCATAACTTTATTGCAGTAACTTTGGGTAACACACGCTTAAGAACAGAAACCGCAGCAATCGCAGCCTGTCATTCTGTTGCTTTTTTAAATGAATAACCTTTAGGTTGATGAAAACTATTTTTACAATTTTATTTACGCTTTTTGCCGTTTTTCTTTCTGCACAAGATGTTGCAATCCTTAAATATAAAGGTGGTGGAGATTGGTACAGTAACCCAACAGCATTGCCTAATTTGGTAAAGTATTGCAACGATAATATTGATACAGATATTAATGAAAGTGTACAAACTGTTGAAGCAGGAAGCACAGATATATTTCAATTTCCTTTTTTGCATATGACGGGTCATGGTAATGTATTCTTTAGTGATGACGATGCAGAAAACTTAAGAAATTATCTAATTTCTGGTGGATTTCTTCATATTGATGATAATTACGGAATGGAACCATATATTACTAAAGAATTAAAAAAAGTATTTCCAAATAACGAATTGATAGAGATCCCTAAAGATCACGCAATTTTCAGTTCTGCTTACGAGTTTAGCAATGGTTTACCAAAAATTCACGAACACGATGGCAAAGCACCACAAGCTTATGGGATTTTTAATGATAGTAGACTAGTTTTGTTATTTACTTTTGAAAGTGATTTAGGTGATGGATGGGAAGACCAAGAAGTGCACAATGATCCAGAAGATGTAAGAGAAAAAGCATTGAAAATGGGTGCCAATATTATTAAATATGCTTTTGAGAATTAATAGCATATTTATATCTTGAAGATTAAAAGTAAATTTTTATGAAACTTACCTATCGTTGTGCATCTTGCAAAAAAGATAATTATATTAAAACCAAAGCTTCTGATAGATACGGTTTATTAATGGAAATGGGTAAAAATGAATTTAATCATCGCTGCAAACATTGTGGTTATTTTACAAAAAAGCATATTAATAGATTGTATGCAGATGATAATTATATGCTTGTATTCGTTGGATTTATGCTTTCTGCAATTGCCACATTTTTTCTTTGGGAATTTGGTTGGGTTTCGACTTTAACTGGAGCAATTCCGCTTTATTTTTGGATAGAAATGAAAAAGAAATCGAGTGCATTTAATGGCACGTTAGTAAAATAAAAATGAAGACATATTCAATCAAATATAGAATTATAGCTTCATTTTTAGTTATCGCTTTTACCTTTCAATCAATGAAATCGATTAATAATCACACTTATACAATTGGTGTTAATAGTTTTCATGTAGATTACTCTTGTATGATGAGAATTCCAACACATTTAGCTATTCCTTGCAGTTATTATAATTGTAACATGTAGTTGTAAAAAATTAAATTATAAAATGCAACTCAACCATTACAATTCTAATTTCAAAAAGCAACAACACGCCATTAAAGTGATCTGTGATAACGTTACAAACGCACCTAATATTGGCAGTCTATTTAGAGTTGCTGATGCATTTGGTATTGAAGAACTTATTTTTTGCGGTAAGAACATTCAATTGGGAAGACGTATGACAAAAACGTCTCGATCTACTGAAAAATATGTGAATTATAGTTTTAATGATTCAATTGAAGAACAAATACAAAGCCTAAAAGCAAGCGGTTATTTTTTAATAGCATTAGAAATTGCAGAAAATAGTGAAGCTTTATCAAGCTTTAAACTACTAACTAATCAACCTATTGCTTTAATTTTAGGTGATGAGAATTTTGGTGTTTCTGAAACTTTATTAAACCTTGTAGATGCAGTCGTTCATATTAATATGTATGGAAATAATAGTAGTATGAATGTCGTACAAGCCACTAGCATTGCTCTTTTTGAGATTACTAAACAACTTAATTCCTAAATTTGTCTTGCTGAAATTATTTCAGCATCTTTGAGTAAATTAAAAGAAATGAACTCCAAAACTATAGCCAATGGTATAATTAGAGCCTTAGGTATTATTTTAGCAATTGTATTAGTCCTTTTTTTTCTGTTTAAAATTCAATCTGTAATAGTTTACATTGCTGTTGCAGCCGTAATATCACTTATTGGACGGCCAATAATTTTGTTTCTCAGAAGAAAATTAAAATTTAATAATACCGCAGCTGTTATTGTAACCATGGTATTGTTATTAGGACTTTTAATTGGTTTGGTAGGCTTGTTTATTCCTTTAATTGTGGAACAAGGCCATAATTTATCTTTGCTAAACATTAATCAACTACAAATTAATATTGAAGATCTATACGATCAAATTGTAACATATTTTGAGTTTAATAATATTGATGTAGAACAATCAATAAAAGATTCTAACTTATTATCTAAACTAGATTTTGCCTTGATACCAAACTTTTTAAATTCATTTATTAGTGGTTTAGGAAGTTTTAGTATTGGTTTGTTTTCAGTACTTTTTATTTCATTTTTCTTTTTAAAAGACAGTAAATTATTTGAAGATGGTATAATGACATTTGTGCCAAGTGGCAATGAACAACGATCAAAAAGATCAATTAACGCAATTAAAGATTTGCTATCTCGCTATTTTGTAGGTCTCATATTTCAAATATTAATCTTGTTTATTATCTATACTATAATTCTATTAATTTTTGGAATAGATAACGCAATAGTTATTGCGTTTTTGTGTGCGCTTCTAAATTTAGTACCTTATGTAGGTCCTTTAGTGAGTGGCTTTTTAATGTTACTGTTAAGCATGTCTAGTAATTTAGGAGAAAGTTTTAGTGATGTTATATTACCTAAAACAACATATGTAATGATCGGTTTCATCATTGCGCAACTCGTAGATAATTTTTTTAGTCAGCCTTATATCTTTTCAAAAAGTGTAAAATCACATCCACTAGAGATCTTCTTAGTAATAATTATAGCTGGTATTTTATTTGGTATTGTAGGAATGATTGTAGCGGTACCAACCTACACTGCGATAAAAGTTATATTAAAAGAATTTTTATCTGATTACAACATTGTGAAAAAATTGACAAAAGGAATTTAGATTATTTTGAAAAAAGCGATTCTAAATAAAGAAATTCAGGAATTTATATCTTTAAATTTAAATTCTGATATTTCTAAATTGTTGCTAAAAGGCATTCCTTTTAACACAATAGATCAAAAAACAGTCATTGAGCAAATTGAAGCTAAAAAACGTTGCCAGAAAAAACTACCTACATGGTTTAATTGTGATAATATATATTATCCTAATAAACTTAATATTGAACAAACCTCTTCTGAAGTTACTGCCAAACACAAAGCAATTTTAGTTTCTGGAAAAAAGTTAATTGATTTAACTGGAGGGTTTGGTGTAGACATTTATCACTTTGCTAAAAAACTTGATAGCGTAATACATTGTGAGATTAACGAATCGCTTTCGCAAATTGTTAAACATAATTTTAATGTCTTAAATATTAAGAATGCAAAATGTCTTAATGAGGATGGTACAAAAGTTTTAGAACAATTAAATGAAAATTTTGATTGGATCTATTTAGACCCTTCCCGTAGAGATGCCTTAAAGAAAAAAGTATTTTTGTTAGCCGATTGCGAACCTAACATAAAAGAACATAGAGATTTACTCTTTAAATACACTAATAATGTAATGATTAAAACCTCTCCATTATTAGATTTAACCGCTACTCTTAATGATTTACACAATGTAAAAGAAATCCATGTTGTGGCTAATAATAATGAAGTTAAAGAACTTTTATGGATATTAGAGAAGAATTATAGCGCACAGGTAAAAATAATAACCTCTAATTTAAAAAATAATTCTACCCAAAGTTTTAATTACATATTTAATGAAGAACAAAGGGCTATTGCTACATACAGCAAGCCCTTAAAATATCTTTATGAACCTAACTCTGCGGTATTAAAATCAGGCGGATTTAACTCTATTAGTACGTTACTAAAAATCGACAAATTGCATCAGCATACACATTTATATACTTCTGATGTACTTATGGAATTTCCAGGTAGACAGTTTAAAATAGTGAATATAATTCCGTATAATAAGAAATTGTTCAAAAAAGAAAATATATCCAAAGCAAATATTACAATTAGAAATTTTCCGATTTCAGTATCTGAAATTAGGAAAAAGTTTAATGTAAAAGATGGAGGAAACACCTATCTCTTCTTCACAACTGATCTTTTAAACAAAAAAATTATTATTCTTTGTTCTAAAGTACAGTCGGAGTATATGAAATAATTTCGTTATTGATATCTACTTCAATTTCATACGCCATACAATTATCCATTTGTATAAGAACTTTGTCATCAGAAACGTTTTGATCAGATCCTTTTAAAGAAAACATAACTTCAGCTTCAGAAAAAGTAGCCCAAGATGTTGTAGAATTTGGAGGAATGTTCAAAATACTTACAACAGTAGTTCCGTCTGTAAGAAATACTTCAAGATTAAAAGCTACTGTTCCATTATTTACAACCCTAGTTTTTGGGTCTTCTTCATTACATGGAGGATTTAAAGTAGTAGATTGATTTTCAACAACAAGATCATCCGTTGTTTCAGTGCATGCACTAGTCAATAAGATTAGACCAAAAATGGCCGATAACTTTAGTAGGTTTTTCATTTTCTAAAAATTTTTGAAATAAGCCTTTGAGATTATTTCACTTAATTTGGGACAGCAAACATATAAAACGATTTACATATTACCGACAAAAAGTTATTTTTTTTCGATGAAATGCACATTTTTTACCATAAATTAATCAATAAATGTCCTTTTTGACGATGAAATACCGTTCCATCCTATAAAAACGTACTCAATTACATACTTCTAATAGGTTATATATTAGAGTTTTCTAACAAATTCTATCTAATTGGTTAACCAGATAGTTCAAATTTCAGAAAAAATATCAGGTAATTTTACCAATTTTTGATGATTTAATTTGTCTTAAAAACACGAGGGAAAAAATTTTAATAAAAACCCTACAAAAATTTTGTTTACTTTAAAATGAACTGTTATCTTTGCACCCGCATTTAAATGAAGAGCGTTCATTTTTTTACTGGAGAGGTGCCTGAGTGGCCGAAAGGAGCGGTTTGCTAAATCGTCGTAGGTGGAAACACTTACCCAGGGTTCGAATCCCTGTCTCTCCGCAAAATTTACTTCAGCGTATGCGACTGTAAGTATTTTTTTAACCAATTTCGGGGTGTAGCGTAGCCCGGTTATCGCGCCACGTTTGGGACGTGGAGGCCGCAGGTTCGAATCCTGCCACCCCGACTTTTATTGAATTTTTAGAGTTTATCTCTAAATGGTCGCATAGCTCAGCTGGATAGAGCACCTGCCTTCTAAGCAGGCGGTCCTAGGTTCGAATCCTAGTGCGATCACAAGAAGCCTTACTTTAATTAGTGAGGCTTTTTTGTTTTTGGATACTTATTAAGACTATTATGGTCTCTCAATTTGCACCTTGTTATCAATTTATAGTTTATTAATTTAATCTCTTTACTATTTGAGCTAAAATAGCAATTGAACGGAACAACAACACCATATATTTAGTTGTTAATTGCAAGAAAAAATTAAATGAACTTTTTTATATGCTTATTCTTGGGTGTTATCGTTGCCACTTCTGGCAGTGTAGTGCCTAGTTATTTAAATTTAACTGTTGTTAAGTACAGTTTAAAAAGTGGTAAAAAAGCTGCTTTTTACCTTATTGGTGGCTTTGCTACTGTGCTATTTTTTCAGGCCAACATAGGTGCTTATTTATCCAATGTTCTAATGGAGAACTCTGAGTATATTTCTTTAATACAAAAAATTGGTTCTGTAATACTAATACTGCTATCCATTAATTTTTTCAGACTACACTTTACTCCAAATGAGAGAAAGAAGAAAATAGAAATTAAAAAATCTAAAGCATATCTAAGTGGTATTGGCTTATCAATAATAAACACTACTGCTATTCCATTTTATTTCACATCTATATCACTACTAATTAGTATAGACTATTTTGAATATTCTTTAGAGAATAGTTTATACTTTTCTCTTGGCTCAACAATAGGCTCATTTTCATTGTATGCCCTATACGCTATTATTGCCAATAGAATAGCACATAAACTTCAAGTTATTGCAGATAAAATGAATTTAATTTTAGGCTTTCTTACCGCAACAGTTTCTATAATAAACTTAATATATCTATTTGTATTATAATTGTAAATGCTTATTCTGGATACTCAATTCTAAGATGGTATATATTAGCCAATTTAGATTTTAAAACTTTTTTAATAGATTGAATTTCTTTAAATGTAATATCAGCATTTAAAAACTGACCATTCTCCATTTGCTTATTAATTATATTTTCTACAAAATCATTAATCTTTGTACTTGTAGGTTCTTTTAAACTTTTTGAAGCTGCTTCTACACTGTCACACATCATAAGTATAGCAGTTTCTTTACTGAATGGTTTTGGTCCTGGATAAGTAAAGTCTTTTAGGTCTACAACTTCGTTTTCTGCTTTTTCCTTCATATAAAAGTAGTAAACCAAACTTGTACCATGATGGGTTCTGATAAAATCAATTACTCTATCTGGCAAGTTATACTTTTTTGCAATTTCGATTCCTTTTATAGCATGATCTATGATAATTTTAGCGCTTTCTTTGCTAGACAATTCATCATGAGGATTTATACCTGTACTTTGATTTTCTGTAAAATACGTTGGATTATTCATCTTACCAATATCATGATACAAAGCTCCTACTCTAATCAACATGGCGTTTGCTCCTATCTCGTTCGCGGAAGCTTCAGCTAAATTCGCAACATTTAATGAATGATGAAATGTACCTGGCGCTTTATTAGATAATTCCTTCAAGAGCTTTGTATTAGTATCAGACAACTCTAATAAAGATACATCAGACACAAGACCAAATATTTTTTCGTATATATATATTAATGGTTGTACAAAAAGTGTCGCAAGACCACATAATATAAACAATCCAAAGGTTTGCCATTTTAAACCTGTTAATTGACCTTCGTGAATAACAAAAAACGCAAAATACGCAATGATATAAATAAACGTAATTTGTCCTACTGATATAAATAGGTTTGCTCTTTTGTACAATTCAGAAACCGTTAAAATGGTTACCATACCGGCTATAATCTGAA
This sequence comes from Winogradskyella sp. 4-2091, assembly GCF_045765065.1. Taxonomy (NCBI): domain Bacteria; kingdom Pseudomonadati; phylum Bacteroidota; class Flavobacteriia; order Flavobacteriales; family Flavobacteriaceae; genus Winogradskyella; species Winogradskyella sp. 4-2091. Next base: position 151,840 of record NZ_JBJKOD010000007.1, on the reverse strand, counting down.
GAAACATATATTCATAGCTATTAGGAACAATAAACCCTAATAGTAAAACAGTTAACACATGAGCAAATAAACCTAATCTCGCGTCAAAAAAGGCTTTTAATACCAGTGGTAGAATACATAAAGGAACTACATATATATACTGGGAGTTAAAATTAATAACTAACGTAGTCAACAATATCATTAAAGCAATATTGAAAAATATAAAAGTAACCTTAGTATTATTGAGAAAAACTTCTGTTCTGTATTTTTTAAGAAACAATAGTAACATCAGTAAAGCCAAAGCTACCAATAAGGTATAGGCAACTAAAACCCAGTTATAGTTTTTAGTATTCCAAACATGAGATTCATACTCCGACTTTAAAGAGGTTAGAATATCATATTGATCTTCTTCAATTACTTGACCTTTAGAAACAATTAATTGGTCTTTTTCAATATGTCCTCTTGTTAAAGAAATTTGAGATAATTCTTCTTCCAGTACCTTTTCAGTAATGCTTTTATTGAGACTTAAGTTAGGTTTTAAAACATCAAAAAATAGAGAAACCATCCGTTTTTTAGAATTAAGCTTAATTCCATTACCTAATTCTTTCTCAACAATCTTACGTAGCTCTCCAATTTTATACAATCTACCATACTGTAATTCATTTTGAACTTTATTAGATGTAACTAAAATTACAGACCGCTCATTTGAATAACCGTATTCTGAATCCAATATTCCAGAATTGTACAACTTATTAATTAATACTTTACCTTTTTTAAACAAGTCTGAATTTTCAATACTAAAAGCACTAGAATCTACAAAGACACGATTGAATCCATCTAAATAATTGGATAATACTTGTTTCTCAACGTTCTTATTGACATCAAAATATAAGGGGCTTTGATTTTCAATTTCGCGCTTTTCCTTATCAATTTCATCTATAGATTTTTTTATCGCAAAATTAAAAGGAGCATAAAGACTTTCGGACTGCCATGGTTTACTCTTCTCAAAGGAATATCTGAATTTCCCTGTTTTAGGAAACAAGTAAACTATAAAAAGAGTAGTAACTAGATATAGTAAAATTTTGTAGCCTAAGGCATGATTTTTATACCATTTATTGAAGAATGTATTCATAGACAATCAAATGTAATAAATATTAAAACTTTAGAAGTGCAATATCATTAATACATTCTCAAATCTCTTAAAAAATGTTTAATTTCGCAAAATATAACAACAAACTAAATAATAATGAATAAGGAAGTCGTAATCGTTTCAGCCGTTAGAACACCAATAGGTAGTTTTTTAGGTCGTTTATCTTCTGTTCCTGCACCACGTTTAGGTGCTGCAGCAATTAAAGGAGCACTTGATAAAATTAACCTAAAACCAAATCTAGTAGATGAAGTAATTATGGGTAATGTAGTGCAAGCTGGTACTGGTCAAGCACCTGCAAGACAAGCTGCAATTTACGCTGGTTTGCCTAATACAGTTCCTTGTACTACCATTAATAAGGTTTGTGCTTCTGGTATGAAAGCAGTGATGCAAGCCGCACAAGCAATTCAGCTAGGTGATGCAGAAATTGTCGTTGCTGGTGGAATGGAGAATATGAGTGCTATACCTCATTATTTTCACGCAAGGAAAGGGACAAAATTTGGACCAGCTACACTTGAAGATGGAATGCAAAAGGATGGTCTAGTTGATGCTTACGATAAAAACGCAATGGGTGTTTGTGCAGATGCATGTGCTACAGAATATAAATTTTCTAGAGAGGATCAAGATGCTTATGCTGTTCAATCTTATGAACGTTCTAAAGCAGCTTGGGATGCCGGAAAATTTAAAGATGAAGTTATTTCGATAGAAGTACCTCAACGACGTGGCGAACCTGTGATAGTTGATACTGATGAAGAATATACAAACGTAAAAATGGATAAAATTCCTGCATTACGTCCTGCGTTTACTAAAGATGGAACGGTTACAGCTGCAAATGCATCTACAATAAATGATGGTGCAGCTGCTTTAATTTTAATGAGCAAAGAAAAAGCCATTGAATTAGGATTAAAACCTCTTGCAACCATCAAAGGTTATGCCGATGCTGCCCACGAACCAGAATGGTTTACAACAGCACCTGCAAAAGCACTGCCCAAAGCATTAGCAAAAGCGAATGTAGATTTAAGTGATGTTGATTTTTTTGAATTCAATGAGGCGTTCTCTGTAGTAGGCTTGGCAAACATGAAAATATTAGGATTAAACGATAACAATGTTAACGTTAACGGTGGCGCTGTATCTTTAGGACATCCTCTTGGATGTTCTGGTGCAAGAATTTTAGTGACATTAATTAATGTGTTACGTCAAAACGACGCTAAATTAGGGGCTGCCGCAATTTGTAATGGAGGTGGTGGAGCTTCTGCTTTAATATTAGAACGCGCTTAACCAAACTTTATGCAATACGGCATCTGCAATCTTGGAATTGTACCCATAAGATTAGAACCTAGTGATACCAGTGAAATGGTAACTCAGGCTTTATATGGAGACTTTTTTAAAGTATTAGAACAACGTAAAAAATGGAGCCGAGTTAGATTTGCATTTGATAATTATGAAGGTTGGATCGATAATAAACAATACAAAGAAATTGATGTAGAAGATTATAATACGCTAAAATCCGCCGATATTAATCTATCCAAAGATATTATCGAATTTGTAACAGATAGTTCTAACAACTTATATCCTATTCCTGTTGGATCTAATTTAAATGGATTAGAATTATTAAACCATCACTTTGATGGCAACTCACATACTTCTGTTTCAGTTAAATCTAATATTATAAAAACTTCTTTTCTTTATTTAAATGCACCTTACCTTTGGGGAGGAAAAACACCTTTTGGCATTGACTGCTCTGGTTTTACTCAGATGGTTTACAAACTAAATGGGTACACTTTACTTAGAGATGCTTCTGAGCAAGCGACACAAGGTGAAGCGTTGAGTTTTATTGAAGAAAGTGAACCAGGAGATTTAGCATTTTTTGATAATAGTGAAGGTCATATAACTCATGTGGGAATTATAATGGAAGATAATTATATCATTCATGCCCATGGAAAAGTAAGGATTGACAGATTAGATCATAGTGGTATTTATAATAAAGAAAAAAATACTCACACCCATAAACTTAGGGTTATTAAGAAAATTATATAAAAAAAAGCGACTAATAATTTAGTCGCTTTTTTTTTATAAATTATAGTATATACTAGTTTCCTGCACTTTCTATATTTTCAATTTTAGCTTTCATAGCCTTGTACTTTTCTCCTTCATTTAAAGCACCATAGATATTTTTTAATTGCGTTAAAATATCTAAGTTTTTAGATAAAGGGTTGACATTTAAGTAGTTTTCTAAAATTGCAGCACCTTCAGAAAAGATCGCTTTCTTTTCTACTCTAATTTCTTCATATCTCTTGTTATCTGCTGCGGAATTACCTAATGCATTCATTTCGTCATTCATGGCATTACCAATGTTTACCTGAATACTAGATAAATTAAGTGCTGCATCAGCATGGTCTGGTTTTAATTTCAATGCTTTATTAAAATAACTTTTTGCATCATCAAATTGACCAGCGCTCATTGCTAAAACACCTACATTATAATTTAAATCAGGATTCTCAGGATCCATAGATAATGCTTCTTTGTATAACTCAGATGCCTTCTCTTTGTTATCAAGTTTCAAGTAAACATTTCCTTCAGATAAAATTAAATTATAATCTTCTGGGTTTTCAGCTTTTGCATCTGCAATAGCACCTAAAGCTTTTTCATTTTCTCCTTGAGAAACATAAATTAATGCGATATTTTTTACGATTTCAGATCGTCTTGATTCTGCTTTAGAATCTCTTGGTTTATCATGCGTTTTAATTTTAACTGCAAAATCTCTACCTGACTTATTATCACCATAAAAATCTTCTTCACCAGTTTCTAGGTTTGTTGCATAATAATTCATTGCAATACCTGTATAACCTAAATCTTCAAGTTCAATGTAATACTTTAAAGCACTATCATAATCTTCAGCTCTCACTGACGAGTATGCTGCGCTATACAAATAAGAAGTGTCTTTTGGAGAAACTCTATAAATTTTCTCAAATCTCGCTGCTGCTCCTTCATAATCATTACTCTTAAATGCATCATTTGCCTTAGTAATAAAGGTATTGTACATTTTAGATTTCATATCGTTAGCTTGATCAGTATATTTCAACTTACCCATTGATGATTCTAAAGTTTTCAACTTATCTAGCGTTACAATAGCTTCATCAATATTTGCATCTGTACCAGCACCATTGGCATATAAAGCTTGCGCTTTCAAAAAATAAAATTTTGCCTTAGACTTACCGTCCATGTTATCAATTAAAGCTTCTGCAGTAGATACTGCTGCTTTGGCATCTGAGAAATTTACATTCTTAAGTGCTTTTTCAATTGCCTTTAACTCATTCTTTTGAGCATAGGACATTGAACCAATTGCCAATAAAAGCACTAATGTCATTAATTTTTTCATCTTGTAATAAATAATTTATTGTTATAATTTAGTTTTCGGTTTCAGTATTATCAATAGCCGTGCCATCTTCAGTTGAGCCAGTATTTTCAGTACCTCCTTCAGTCTCTTCAATATCTAACTCCTCAATATTCTCTTCATCATCTTTCATTACTTTCGCAACTGCAGCAATAGAGTCTTTACCTTTTAAGTTAATTAACTTTACCCCTTGAGTTGCTCTACCCATTACACGCAAGTCTGCAACGGCCATACGTATAGCGATTCCTGATTTATTAATGATCATTAAATCATCTTCATCCGTTACATTCTTAATAGACACTAAATTACCTGTCTTTTCAGTAATAGAAATAGTTTTCACGCCTTTTCCTCCTCTATTAGTAATTCTATAATCTTCTAAACTTGAACGCTTTCCGTAACCATTTTCAGAGACCACCAAAATATTGCTCTCCATATCGTTAACCGCAATCATTCCAATAACCTCATCAGTCTTTTCATCTTGAAGTCTAATGCCTCGTACACCAGATGCGTTTCTACCCATTGGTCTCGTCTTAGCTTCCTCAAAACGAATTGCCTTACCAGATTTTAAAGCTAACATTACTTGACTCTCACCTGTCGTCAACTTTGCTTCCAATAAAACATCATCTTCCTTAATTGTAATAGCATTAATACCATTTGATCTTGGACGAGAATACTGTTCTAAAGATGTCTTCTTAACCTGACCTTTTTTAGTAGCCATGATTACATAATGGCTGTTTATATAATCTTCATCCTTCAAATCTTGAGTACAGATGAAAGCCATAACTTTATCATCTTGCTCTATATTTATTAAATTCTGAATTGCCCTACCCTTAGATGTCTTAGAGCCTTCTGGGATTTCATAAACACGCATCCAGAAACATTTTCCTTTTTGCGTAAAGAATAACATATACTGATGGTTAGTACCAACGAATAAATGTTCTAAGAAATCTTCGTTACGTGTAGTAGAAGCTTTTTGACCAACTCCTCCTCTATTTTGAGTTTTATATTCTGTAAGTGACGTACGTTTTATGTAACCTGCATGAGAAATTGTAATAACAACTTGAGCATCTGGAATCATATCTTCAATACTCAAATCTCCACCAGCATACTCTATTATAGAGCGACGATCATCACCATATTTATCTCTAACAACTATTAACTCGTCTGTAATGATACTCATTCGACGTTCTTTTTTGTCTAAGATATCTTTAAGATCAATAATTGTTTTCATTATTTCCTCATACTCAGCACGCAGTTTATCTTGCTCTAAGCCTGTTAACTGACGTAATCGCATTTCTACAATTGCCTTAGCCTGAATTTCTGACAGTTTAAAACGTTCAATCAAATTGTTACGAGCTTCTTCAGCATTAGATGAAGCACGAATTATTTTAATTACTTCATCAATATTATCTGAAGCAATAATTAAACCTTCTAATATGTGTGCTCTTTCTTCAGCCTTACGTAATTCGTATTTTGTACGCCTAACAACTACTTCATGTCTATGTTCAACAAAATAGTGAATCAATTCTTTAAGATTCAACAATTGTGGCCTACCATTAACTAATGCAATATTATTTACACTAAATGAAGATTGTAAAGCTGTATATTTATAAAGTTTGTTAAGTACAATGTTTGGTATTGCATCACGTTTTAAAACGTATACGATACGCATACCATTTCTATCAGACTCATCTCTAATGGTAGAAATACCTTCAAGTTTTTTATCATTAACAAGATCAGCAGTCTTTTTAATCATGTCTGCTTTATTCACTTGATAAGGAATCTCTGTTACAATAACACATTCTCTTCCTTGAACTTCTTCAATTATTGCTTTACCACGCATTACAATACGTCCACGACCTGTATGAAAAGCTTCTTTCACACCATCATACCCATAAATGGTTCCACCTGTTGGAAAATCTGGTGCTTTGATGTGTTGCATTAACTCATCAATTTCAATATCATTATTTTCTATATAAGCAATAGTTCCATTTACAACTTCAGTTAAGTTATGTGGTGGCATATTAGTTGCCATACCTACTGCAATACCAGATGCACCATTAACTAATAAACCTGGAATACGTGTAGGAAGAACAGTTGGTTCTTCTAAAGTATCATCAAAATTTAGTTTATGATCTACCGTTTCCTTATCAATATCTGCCAACATATCTTCAGATATCTTACGCATTCTTGCTTCGGTGTAACGCATTGCTGCCGGACTATCACCATCTACAGAACCAAAGTTACCTTGTCCGTCAATTAACATATAACGTAAACTCCATTCTTGAGCCATACGCACCATCGCATCATATACTGAAGTATCTCCATGTGGATGATACTTTCCTAAAACTTCACCGACAATTCTTGCAGATTTTTTATGCGCACCACTTGCTCTAACACCTAGTTCATGCATACCGTAAAGTACACGTCTGTGAACGGGTTTTAAACCATCTCTTACATCTGGTAATGCACGTGACACAATGACTGACATCGAGTAATCAATGTAAGCCGATTTCATTTCATCTTCAATGTTAATTGGAATGAGTTTTTCTCCTTCTGCCATATATAAAATTAATTAGTTTTTTTTAAATTTCAATAACGTGCTAATATAACCAAAATACCACTGTTTTTAAACAAAATCAATCCCCTATTTGGCTTTTTTTATTAACAATATTTGATATCTTTTTAGTTAATAAGTATCTCACTAATTACTTTGATATAAAATGCATTTTTATTCTCTTCGTTAACAACATAACACGAACAATCATTTAGTCATTAAAATTGTTCAAATAATCTCATTTAACTGCACTTGTATATCTCTAAATATTAAAAACTTAGCATTCAACATATGCTGCTTTTTTGATTGTCTTAATTACAAATTATTTAGAACTATACGTAACACATTTTAAATTTGATTTAGTTTAGGTATGGTTTTTGCCACTTACCTAATATGTTTTTATTATTTTTAAAGCAGAAAGGAAATTAGTATGGATGATAATTTTTCACCAAGAGTAAAAGATGTAATTGCTTATAGCAAAGAAGAAGCCTTGCGTTTAGGTCATGATTTTATTGGTACTGAGCATTTAATGCTTGGTCTTTTAAGAGACGGTAACGGAAAGGCTATAGATATTTTAGGTGCGTTAGAGGTAGATCTCAACCACCTTAGACGTAAAGTAGAGATTCTAAGTCCTGCAAACCCAAATATCGTTACAACGTCTAACGAGAAGAAGAACTTGCATTTAACAAGGCAAGCAGAGCGTGCATTAAAAACAACTTTTTTAGAAGCTAAACTGTTTCAGAGCACCTCAATAAACACAGCGCATTTATTATTGTGCATTTTAAGGAATGAAAATGATCCTACTACAAAGCTTTTAAATAAGCTTAAAGTGGATTATGATAACGTAAAAGAAGAATTTAAATCTATGGCAACGAGCGAAGATGATTATTTAGAAACTCCAAAAGCAGAGTCGTTTTCTGATGATGATATTAACGAAGAGGAAGATGCAAAGCAAAATCCATTTGGTGGACAAGCTGGCAAAACCAATAAGAAATCAAAAACACCTGTATTAGATAATTTTGGAAGAGACTTAACTGTACTTGCAGAAGAAGGTAAATTAGATCCTGTTGTAGGACGAGAAAAAGAAATACAACGTGTATCTCAAATTTTAAGTCGAAGAAAGAAAAACAATCCTTTATTAATAGGAGAACCTGGTGTTGGTAAATCTGCAATAGCAGAAGGCTTAGCGCTGAGAATTGTAAAAAGAAAAGTATCACGTACCTTATTTAATAAACGTGTTGTGACTTTAGATTTAGCGAGCTTAGTTGCTGGTACTAAATATAGAGGTCAGTTTGAGGAACGCATGAAAGCCGTTATGAACGAATTAGAAAAGAATGACGACATTATTCTTTTTATTGATGAAATTCATACCATAGTTGGCGCAGGTGGAGCAACCGGAAGCTTAGATGCCTCTAATATGTTTAAACCAGCATTAGCAAGAGGCGAAATACAATGTATTGGGGCCACTACTCTAGATGAGTATAGACAATATATTGAAAAGGATGGTGCTTTGGAACGCCGTTTTCAAAAAGTAATTGTTGAGCCAACTTCTGTAGAAGAAACTATAGAAATACTTAATAATATTAAAGGTAAATACGAAGAGCATCACAATGTTGATTATACAGATGAAGCTATTGAAGCTTGTGTAAAATTAACTAACCGTTATATGACAGAACGATTTCTTCCAGACAAAGCTATTGATGCTTTAGACGAGGCTGGTTCTCGTGTTCATATTACCAATATTGATGTGCCAAAACAAATTCTTGAATTAGAAAAGAAGCTTGAAGAAGTTAAAGAAACTAAGAATAGTGTTGTTAAAAAACAGAAATACGAAGAAGCTGCTAAGCTAAGAGATGATGAAAAACGTCTTGAAAAAGAACTAGCAACGGCACAAGAAAAATGGGAAGAAGAAACCAAACAACATAAAGAAGTTGTAACGGAAGATAACGTCGCTGATGTAGTCTCAATGATGACAGGTATTCCTGTAAATAAAATTGCACAAACTGAAATTAACAAGTTATCTCAATTACCAGACCTTATTAAAGGAAAAGTAATTGGTCAAGATCAAGCGGTTGCAAAAGTGGTTAAAGCAATTCAGAGAAACAGAGCTGGACTTAAAGATCCCAATAAACCAATTGGTTCATTTATATTCTTAGGTCAAACAGGTGTAGGAAAAACACAATTAGCTAAAGTATTAGCAAGAGAGTTATTTGATAGTGATGATGCATTAGTAAGAATTGACATGAGTGAATACATGGAGAAATTTGCTATCTCTCGTTTAATTGGAGCACCTCCTGGATACGTTGGCTATGAAGAAGGCGGTCAATTAACTGAAAAAATAAGACGTAAGCCTTACGCTGTTGTCTTATTAGATGAAATTGAAAAAGCACATCCAGATGTTTTTAATATGTTATTGCAAGTTTTAGACGATGGTTATTTAACAGATAGTTTAGGACGTAAAATTGATTTTAGAAATACAATTATTATAATGACCTCTAATATTGGAGCTAGAAAACTTAAAGATTTCGGTTCTGGTGTCGGTTTCGGAACTTCTGCTGCAATAGCTCAAGAGTCTGATCATGCAAAAGCTGTAATAGAAAATGCGCTTAAAAAAGCATTTGCTCCTGAATTCTTAAATAGAATTGATGATGTTATTGTCTTCAATGCGTTAGAAAAAGAAGATATAGGAAAAATAATTGATATTGAGCTTGTAAAGTTAATTGACAGAATCAAAGATTTAGGATACAATCTTAAATTAACGAGTAAAGCAAAAGACTATATAGCTGATAAAGGATTTGACAAACAATATGGTGCAAGACCTTTAAATAGAGCTATTCAGAAGTACGTTGAAGATGCTCTAGCTGAGGAAATTATCAATTCTAAAATCCATGAAGGTGATACAATCACTATGGATTTAGATGAAAAAAATGATGAATTAAGTATTAAAATTAAATCATCTAGTAAAACTACAGAATCTTAAATTACTTCAACTTTATTATAAAAAACTCCTTCCTTATGAGGGAGTTTTTTGTATTTTAGAGATTATACTTAAAATAAGTAATGGAAAAAACTGTACAAATAGAATTCTGCACTATCAATTTTTATGAGGATTATATAGTGACAATTATGAATGAAGGAGTTCATGTAGACAGATACCACAATGAGACACTTATTAATATGGCTGAAGAATATTACAATGGTAAACCATTTGTTTATATCACACACAGAATTAATTCATACTCTGTTAACCCAAATATTTATAAAACCACATCAAAAATGAGAAGCTTAGCTGGTTTTGCTGTAGTTTCTGAAGACTTTAAAGCGATTAAAAATGCACAAATAGAAAAGTTATTTTTAAATAAACCCTTCGGTATTTTTTCAAATTTAGAAGATGCTATGTCATGGAAAGATGAAGTGATTAAATTAGATATTACTGATTAGGTCTACTCTACAGAAATATTTCAAAATGTTCTTAACTATACTTTTTCTCACTAACAACGGAAACTCCCCAATCTGCAATAGATTGAATCAATGGTATTAATGTTTCTCCTAATTCCGTTAAAGAATATTCCACTTTTAGTGGTGGTTTAGACGTATAAACCTTCCTTTTAATTACACCATCTTCTTCTAAAGTCTTTAATTGTAGGCTTAAAGTGCGCTCCGTAACGGATGGTATTTCCTTTCGTAACTCATTATAGCGTAACGTTTTATTTATTAAGTGAAATAAAATTACAGTCTTCCACTTGCCTCCTATAATACCCATTGTAAGACTAGTGCAGCAAGGATACTCTTTTCCTTTGAATTTATGCATAATACATTTATTAATGTTACAAAAGTACATCACTATACTTAATTACACAACTATACTTTTTATAGTTTATTTAACATAGCCTAGAATCCTTCGATATCATTGAGTTAAAACGATTTTAATAATAATTATTTTATACTATCATTTTTGACCGTTCTTGTGTAAAAAATTTACTATACATACTTTTGTCACTATACTTTTGATAGTTAAAATTTTAATCAACTAAAAACAAGCATTAAATAATGAATTTAAAAGAAATATTAAACTGGAGATACACAACTAAGGAATATGATACAACCAAAAAAATATCTGATGCAGATATGGCTGAAATCAAAAACTTATTGAGAATGAGTCCGTCTAGCGTCAATCTACAACCTTGGCACTTTATTGTTGCCGAAACTACTGAAGGTAAAGCACGTATTGCCAAAGGAACACAAGGCTTTTTTAGTTTCAATGAACCTAAAGTAACTAATGCTTCTGCAGTAGTATTGTTTTGTGTTAAAACTGATGCTGATGATTCATATTACCAACACATTGCAGATACTGAAGATAAAAACGGACGTTTTCCAAATGAAGATATTAAAAACGGATTTCTAGGTGCTGTTAAAGCTTTTGCCGGAATACATAAATACGATTTAAAAGATTTACAACACTGGATGGAAAAGCAAGTATACCTTAATATTGGAAGTTTCTTACTAGGTGTAGCAACTTTAGGAATTGATGCAACTCCAATGGAAGGAATCGATGTAAAAGCTCTAGATGAAGAGTTTGGATTAAGAGAAAAAGGATATACTTCTTTAGTGGCTGTTTCAATTGGCTATAGAGCAGAATCTGATTTCAATTCCACAGAAAAAACGCCAAAATCTAGATTACCAGAAAGCGAAACTTTCACTATAATATAATTTCAAAATTGTTGTCAGATGAAAGCAATAGGGTACAAAGATAATTTACCTATAGACAATGTAAATTCTTTACAAGACATAGTATTAGAAACGCCAAAAGCAACAGGAAGAGATATTCTTGTTGAAATTAAAGCGATTTCTGTTAATCCAGCAGATTATAAAGTGCGTGCAGGAATGCCTGTAGAAGGAGACGATTGGAAAGTAATTGGTTGGGATGCAACAGGTATTGTAAAGGAAGTTGGAGAAGATGTTACTTTGTTTAAGGTTGGAGATGAAGTTTGGTATGCAGGAGATTTTACACGTCAAGGTAGTTATGCTGAATATCAAATTGTAGATGAGCGTATTGTTGGTAAAAAACCTTCAAGCTTATCTTATGCGGAAGCTGCTGCTTTACCATTAACCACACTTACAGCATACGAAATGTTGTTTGATAGATTACAAGTGTCTAAAGACGATACCAACAAATCTATTTTAGTAATTGGCGCTGCTGGTGGAGTGGGTTCTATATTGGTTCAATTGGCTAAAAAGCTGACAAAATTAAACATTATTGGTACTGCTTCTCGCGAAGAAACCACATCTTGGTTAAAAGAATTAGGAGCAGATACAGTTATCAATCATAGAAATAAATTAAGCGAAGAGTTTGAAAAATACAACCTTCCTGCGCCAGAATATGTAGTGAGTTTAAATGCTACAGAACATCACGTAGATGAAATTGTAAAACTGATTAAACCACAAGGTAAATTCGGATTTATTGACGATCCAAAATCGTTAAACGTGATGCCTTTTAAAGGTAAAGCAGTTTCAACACATATCGAGTTAATGTTTACACGTGCAATGTTTCAAACGGATGATATGATTGAGCAACACAATATCTTGAACAAAGTTTCCGAATTAATCGATAACGGTACGATTAGAACCACTTTAGGTGAAAATTTCGGAATAATCAAAGCAGAAAATCTTCGTAAAGCACATGCTTTCTTAGAAACAGGAAAAGCTAAAGGTAAAATTGTTTTAGAAGGATTTTCAAAATGAAAAACATAAAAAAAAATATCTTAATCGCATTAGCACTAGTCACTGGTGTTTTTGTAAACGCACAGACACCAACAACAGATAGTATTAAATCTGTAAACGAAGTCGTAACTGCAGACAACGCGGAATGGGGTTGGTTAAATCCGTTACGTGGCGATAAAAGTCCAGCAGCAGGAAAACTTTGGGGAGACAGAACAAAAAACGAACCAGCAGGATTCTTAGTAAAATTCAATAAAGGATTTTCTTCACCACCACATATTCACAACATTACGTATCGTGGTATAGTAATTAAAGGATTGTTGCACAATGATGACGAACAAGCCGAAAAACAGTGGTTGACAGTAGGTTCTTATTGGCAACAACCGGCAGGAGAAGCCCATATTACAGCTGCTGATGATAATGATAACATGGCATTTTTAGATATTCAAGAAGGTCCATATTTGGTAAAACCAACATCGGAAGCTTTTGATAATGGTGAGCGTCCTGTCAATGTTGATAACACAAATTTGGTTTGGCTAAATGCTGACGATATCGAGTGGGTTTCTTCAAAAAGTAATGTAGAAACCGCTTTTTTATGGGGAACCCACGAAGAAAATCAATTACGTGCAGTACTTTTAAAATTACCAGCTGGTTTCAGTGGGAAAATTAAAAACTTGAGTTCAAATTTTAGAGCGGTCGTTATTTCAGGAGGATTAACAATTCAGTTTTCTAAGAAAGAAGAAAAAAGCAAATTAGAACCTGGATCTTATTTTGGAGTTGAAGAAGATTCTAAATCAATAATAACAACAGATAAAGAAACAGTTATTTATATTAGAAGTAACGGAGATTTTAAAGTCAAATAATTATTGATTAATAGCAGGAAAAGCCACAATAAACTGTGGCTTTATTTTTTTTAAATATGTTGTAATTTTATAAATAATATTATGGCCAGAACAATTATCGAAAACATTGTAATCACGCAATATAAAAACCAAACGTTTTTTGAGTTTTGCCAGTACACAACCATTCGTTTTTTTGAAATTGTATATTTCGAAGAAGGCTCAGGAACCATAAAAATTAATGGTAAAACGGTAAAGTATACAGCCAATAGCGTTTTTGTGTTTATTCCTGATGATATTTATATCTTAAATCCGGAAACAGAAACTTCTACGGTAGCGATTAAATTTTTAAAGAGTTTTTTCAGAAATACAAGTTCGCAAAATATAAATCTTCCGGTAAACGATTGGTTTCGTAAAATTGAAGAAATCTTAAATAGTGAAAGTCATGAGCTTCGTGAAATGCAGTTTGAAACCGAAGCAGATCGTTCGCATTTAGTAGCTTTAGTAAACATGGTTGCAACTGAGTATCTGAATAAGCAATCCTTCGACATCTTCATCATTCAAAATTCATTATCCGTTATTTTACATCTTATTGCTCGAAATATTCAATTTATAAACACTTCAGATTCTGTAAAGGAAGTGAAATCGTCTAAAATTCAGCAAATCATCAATTATATCCATTCCAATATTTATAATTCTGAATTGCTATCGACTAAAAGTCTAGCTGAAGAATTTCATATGGCAGATAATTACATCAGTGAATATTTTAAAAAACACACCGATGTTTCTTTAAAAAAGTACATTATCAACTACAAATTAAAACTTGTGGAGACTAGATTGAAGTATACCGATTTGCAATATTCTGAAATTGCAGCAGAACTAGGCTTTACAGATTCTAGTCATTTAAACAAGACGTTTCAAACTTATAAAAGCACAAGTTTAAGTGCTTTTAGAGCAGCATTAGCCTAATTTTTTTGCTAAAACCTTATTTTTTACTAATACCACATTATTTTATACCAAATTAAACCTTGGTGTCTCCTCTAAATTTGTAGTGTAATTAATACATACACAAAACAATTTAAAAAACAGATATCATGAACTACAAGAATTTTCAAACATTTACAGCAGAACAAAAAGGAGGAATTTTAACCGTAGATATTAACTTCGGACCAGTAAACGTACAGGGACAAGAAATGTTAGCCGATTTAAGCAGTCTTTGCTTACGATTAGAACGCGACAGAAGTGTAAAAGTAGTAGTTTTTGAATCTTCAAATCCAGGGTATTGGGTTTGCCATTATGATACCGATTTATTAAAAGATTTATCTACAGAAGCCGTTCCAAGAAACGAAATTGAGTTATTAGACTTACAGTCTGTTTTAGAAAGATTAAGCAATGTACCCCAAGCAACCATTGCAAAAATTGAAGGATTTGCACGTGGTGACGGACACGAAATGGCATTAGCATTAGATATGCGTTTTGCAGCAAGAGGAAAAGCTAAATTTATGCAAATGGAAGTTGGTATGGGAATCTTACCTTGTGGTGGTGGAGCTTCTCGTATGGCAAGACAAACAGGGTTAGGAAAAGCATTAGAAATTATTTTAGGTGCAAGAGATTGGGATGCTGATGAAGCTGAAAAATTCGGAACCATAAATAAAGCCTTAGATGCTGATGAAATTGGACCTTATGTAGATGCTTTAGCTCAACGTATTTCAAAATTTCCAGCAGATTCTATTACAGCTTCTAAGCGTGCAGTTTATGCATCGGTAGACTTACCAATTAAAGAAGCTTTAAAAGAAGAAGCATATCAATTATTTCAAGCTACAAGCAAAACTCCTGCCGTAAAACGTTTTCAATATGCAGATGATAATGGTGCGCAATTTAACCATGATAATCAAAAGAATTGGGAACAAATGGTAATGGATATTCAAGAGGTTAACTAATCAAAAAATATTAATTTAAAAAATTAGATATGAAAACAATAGCAAATATAAATGCACTTGCTGAAGCTCGTGCTCTACAAGTACCATCAAGAGAATTATCATTAAAACGCGATCCATCAGTTTCAAAATTTTGGAATAATAACCGAAACTTATTAGAAGACGCTTGGACAGAATGGGAACTAAAAAACAAAGATAAATTATTATTACCAGACGAATCTTTACTAGATCCAAAATTACGTAATGCTATAAACGATGCTTGGGAAAACCCAGAAAAAGAAGACGTTGTTGCTAACTTATGGGAAGAAATAATTCCTGGTGTTTATGAAACACAGTTTTTTGATTTAGAGCGTTTAGCAGATTTTCGTAAATATTTAGAAGATGCGGTAAAGTCAGAGATTCCTAAAAGAGCGCCTTACGGTATTCAATTAAACCGTTATGGAATGATGTTAGATCCAAGATCTGAAGGCTATTTGGCAGCACCAAGTTTCCAAGAATTTTACAACACAATTATGAATCGTTTTATGCGTCCAATTGCTCGTTTACTGTTAGGAACTTACGGTTATGATAATCAAACCTTTGGTTTTTCTATACAATATAATCCAGATAAAGACAAGGATTTGCATGCACATACAGATGCTTCTTCAGCTACATTAAATATTAATACTAACTTACCTGATGAAGAATTTACTGGATCTATAGTTGATTTCTATGATAAAGCTTCAGGTAAAACGGTACAAACAAAGTTTGAACCAGGCAAAGCCATCATCCATAGAGGAAATGTGCCACACGCCACACACCCAATTACTAGTGGACAACGCAGTAACTTAGTTGTTTGGTTATATGGAGACCAGATGCAAATACCACGTGGTGGAGCAAGTAGTTATGGTAGTATTAACAGTGAAACAGTAAAGCATAGTGCATTAGAAAGTGTTACGGCTCGCCAACGTTGGAGTTTGCCAGATGGCCCTAAAGATACCTTTGCACCATTTTAACTAGAGTAGATATAAGTTATTTTTAATTTACATTCAAACTAGTAAACAGTTTATTATTTTAATAAGGAATAAAATTTAAGAACTAGCAATACAAATATTACCAGTTCTTATCAACATATAAAATACAATGAAACAAATATTAATCACAGGAAGTACAGATGGTATAGGTAAACTAACCGCTCTTAAACTAGCAAAAGAAAGTAATACAGTTTATATTCACGGTAGGAGTGAAGCTAAAGTAAATAAGGTTGTTACAGAAATTAAAGCAGCTTCAAATAACGATAATATAAAAGGTTTGGTTGCTGACTTTTCAGATTTAAAAGCAGTATCAACTTTAGTAGAACAAATTAAAAAGGAAATTCCAACTGTTGATATACTAATTAATAATGCAGGCATTTTTAAAAGTCAAGTTGAAAAAACAAAAGACGGTTTAGATATAAGAATGGCTGTCAATTATTTAGCGCCTTCACTATTAACACATGGCATTTTGTCTAGTATAGAAAATTCTCAATCACCAAGAATTATTAATTTAAGTTCTGCAGCGCAATCTACAGTTAGACCAGCTGTTTTATCAGGAGATGCTACTGTAAATGAAAGTGAAGCATATGCACAAAGTAAATTAGCATTAACCATGTGGAGTTTCTATTTTGCAAAACAGCATCCCAACATTACCACAATTGCCGTAAATCCTGGATCGTTACTAAACACAAAAATGGCCAAAGAAGTTTATGGTCAACATTGGTCGCCTGCAGAAAAAGGTGTGAATATCTTATACGATTTAGCAACTTCTGATGCGTATAAAGACGCTACAGGAAAATATTTTGACAACGATAAAGGCGAAAACATTGGTCAATTTGCTTCCGCACATCCAGATGCTTACGATGAGTCTAAAATTACAGCCTTATTGAAAGCAACACGTAGTTTGATGTAAGCTCTTATATCTAAAATTAAATTATTAAAGCCCTCAGCATAAAGTTGTGGGCTATTTATATTTTAATATAATTATCTCATAGTCAGAATTTTAAACAACATTAATAGTTCTTTAAACATTTTTAACAATCATTTAACTTCGTTTAGTTCGGCTTGTTCCGAACTTAACTTTAAATTTGCTAAGAATTTTAAAGTGCAAATGCATTTAATTTAAAATTAAAACAATAATTCAAACCGTTATGGAAAATAACATTTGTAAGGAAAAAATGCGATTAGTTGAAAAACTTGGTGTGCATTTAGAAAACAGAGAACAATTAGCACCAGTTGCAGCACGCATAATGGCGTATGTAATTCTTACGGGTAAAAATGGAACCACTTTTGAAGAAATGGTTACCGTTCTATGCGCAAGTAAAAGTACTATTTCTACGCATATAAATCATTTACAGGGCTTAAACAAGTTAGAGTATTTTACAAAAACTGGTGATAGAAAAAAATACTTTGTTATAAATAAAGATTCTGTAATTCATCATATCGATAATTTAATTAATGAGTGGCAAGAAGTGCGAGAATTACATTTAGAAATTAAAGCCTATAAAAACAATATAAACGAAGAGAAAATTAAGAAGAAAGAAGAAAAATTCGATTTAAATTTTCACAACGATTATTTAAAATTTATTGATGAAGCGTCGGCTTCTATAAAAGAATTAAGAACCAAATTAACAGATAAATCATTCGATATCTAAATACCAAAAAAATGAAAAATAGTAAATTATATAGCGTATTAACTCTAAGTGTATTGTTAGTCATTGTAAGTTGTGGTAACAGCGAACAAAATCAACCTGCAGCAGAAGCTCCACCTTCACCCTTCCCTGTTTCTCAACTGCAAACAAAAACGGTTACAGGTTATACAGATTATCCAGCAACTATTGAAGGAAGAGTTAATAGTGATGTAAGAGCAAAAACGGCCGGATATATTGAAAAAGTTTACGTTGATGAGGGACAAAAAGTAAAAAAGGGACAGGTGTTATTTAAATTAGAAACACAATCTTTGAGTCAAGATGCAGGTGCTGCAAAAGCTCAGGTAAATGTAGCACAAGTTGAAGTAGATAAATTAATACCATTAGTAGAAAAAAACATAATTAGTCCGGTACAATTAGAAACTGCTAAGGCAAATTTAGCGCAAGCACAAGCAAATTACAGCAGTGTCTCCGCTAATATTGGCTATGCAACAATTAAAAGCCCTATTGATGGATATGTTGGTTCAATCAATTTTAGAGAAGGTGCTTTAATTAGTCCTAGTGACACTACACCTCTAACTACAGTAAGCGAAATTGACGAAGTATATGCGTTCTTTAGTTTCAATGAAGCGCAATATATAGATCATTTACAACGATCAGAAGGAAAAACGAAAGCTGAACGAATTAAAAATTCACCAGACCTTAGTTTAATTTTAGCAAATGGTAAGGAATATTCCGAAAAAGGAAGAATACAAACCAGTACTGGCCAGATTAACCAAAACACGGGTACAATTCAGATTAGAGCTGCTTTTAAGAATCCTAAAGAAATTTTAACCAATGGAAACAGTGGTAAAATAAGATTTCCTATTGAATACAAAGATGCCATTGTAGTACCTCAATCTGCTACTTTTGAGCAACAAGGAAACATTATGATCTTTAAACTTGGTGCTGACAACAAAGTTGAAACATCAATTTTAAAAATAGAAGGAGCAGTAGACAATCTATACGTTGTTGAATCTGGTTTAGAAATAAACGACAAAATCATAGTTTCTGGTGTTGGCAAATTAAGAAACGGAATGGCAATTTCACCACAAGAAACATCATTCGAAGACGCTATAGCACCAGTAGCCACTTTATTCAGAAATTAGATAACCACCAAACATTTTAGTCATGTTAAAAACATTTATTGAAAGACCAGTGCTTTCAACGGTAATCTCTATTATCATAGTTTTACTAGGAGTTATTAGTATAACCTCCTTGCCTATTGAGGAATATCCTGATATTGCACCACCAACAATTAAGGTAACAGCAAATTATACAGGAGCCAATGCAGAAACCGTCTTAGAGAGTGTAATTATACCAATTGAAGAACAAATTAATGGTGTAGAAGGAATGACATACATTACCTCTACAGCATCAAATACAGGAGCTGCAGAAATCAATGTCTATTTTGATCAAGAGATTGATGCAGATATTGCAGCAGTTAACGTTCAAAATCGTGTTGCTAGAGCAAATCCTTTATTACCAACTGAAGTTATACAAACTGGTGTAACCACTCAGAAACAAGAGACAAGTGCTTTGATGTTTATTTCTATGTATTCTGAAAGTGATAATTATGACGCTACGTTTATTCAGAATTATTTAAAAATTAATGTCATTCCTGCAATGCAACGTATTAGTGGTGTTGGAGATGTTAGTTTGTTCTCTCAACAAGATTATGCGATGCGAATATGGTTAAATCCAGAAAAATTAGCGTCCTATAATTTAATTCCGTCAGATATATCTGCAGCTTTAGCGGAACAAAATTTAGAAGCAGCAGCAGGATCTTTAGGTCAAAATAATGGAGAATCATTTTCTTATACATTAACTTACAGTGGAAGATTTAAGGACGAAGCACAATACAGCGATATAGTTATTAAAGCCTTAGGAAATGGAGAGTTTTTACGACTTAAAGACGTCGCAACAATTGAGTTAGATGCGCAATCCTATGCCTCTAATGCTATGAGTAAAGGAAATCCTGCTGTGTTTATGGGTATTTTTCAAACTAAAGGCTCAAATGCCCAGGAAATTATTGAAAACATTAAAATTACATTAGAAGAAGTAAAAGCAGATTTACCAGAAGGTTTAGATGTATTTGTACCTTACGATACAAGTTTGTTTTTAAATGCATCTATTGACAAAGTAATTACAACTCTATTAGAAGCATTTTTATTGGTATTCTTAGTTGTATTTATCTTTTTACAAGATTTTAGATCTACATTAATTCCTGCAATTGCAGTACCTGTTTCAATTATTGGTACGTTCTTTTTCCTAAATGTATTTGGGTATTCAATAAACCTATTAACACTATTTGCTTTAGTATTAGCCATTGGGATTGTGGTAGATGATGCTATAGTTGTTGTAGAAGCCGTCCATGCAAAAATGGATGATGGCGAGCACAACCCAAAAAAGGCGACACTTACAGCGATGAATGAAATTTCGGGAGCAATTATTTCAATTACTTTAGTAATGGCAGCTGTATTTATTCCTGTGACATTTATTACTGGACCTACTGGTGTGTTTTATGAGCAGTTTGGTGTTACTTTAATTATTGCCATTTTAATTTCAGCTGTTAATGCCTTGACATTAAGCCCTGCGTTATGTGCTCTATTATTAAAAGAACATAAAAACGATAAAGAATTAAAAGGAAAAAGTCCATTAAAACGTTTTTACACATTATTTAATCGTGGTTTTGATGCAACCATTCAACGTTACGGCAGGTCTCTTGAGTTTTTATATAAAAGAAAATTTATTTCAGTTCTACTTCTAATCATTGCAGGAGCAGGCATCTATTGGGCTTCAATGACAACACCAACAGGTTTTGTACCAAATGAAGATAGAGGAATTGTATTTGCTAATATAGAATTACCACCAGGAGCATCTTTAGACAGAACTGATGCTGTCGCTAGAAAACTATACGATAAAGCCAAAACTATAGAAGGCATCGAAGCTATTAACTTTATAAAAGGTAGAAGTTTAATAAGTGGCGCTGGTAGTAACTTTGGTTTTGGGATTGTAAAACTTAAAGATTGGTCAGATCGTGAAGATCCATCACTTTCTGCACAAGCTATTACCGGAAAATTATTTGGTATTGCTGCAACTATACCTGATGCTAACATTATATTCTTTTCACCACCAAGTATTCGTGGTTTTGGTAACTCCTCAGGGTTTGAAATTAACTTACTTGATAAATTTGGTGGAGAGTTTGCAGATTTAGATAAAGCTAATAAAGACTTTTCTATGGCTTTAATGAGTCATCCAGAAATTAAATACGCAACATCAGCTTTTAATACAAGTTATCCACAATATGAAATGGAAGTAAATGTTCCATTGGCAAAAGAAAAAGGCGTTTCTGTAACCAGTATATTTTCAACATTACAAGGTTATATTGGAGGAATTTACGCTTCTGACTTTTCAAGATTTGGTAAACAATTTAGAGTATATATTCAAGCATTACCAGAAGACAGAGCAGATGAAAGTGCCTTGAATAGTATGTATGTTAGGACAGATACAGGAGAAATGACACCAATAACACAGTTTGTGACGTTAAAACGTGTGTATGGTCCACAATCGGTAACTCGTTTTAACTTATTTAATTCTACCATGATCTCTGGAGCAACTAACGACGGTTTTAGTACAGGTGATGCCATTAGAGTAATTGAAGAAGAAGTTGCAAAACTACCGAGTAACTATACAGTTGCCTACTCTGGTTTAACACGAGAAGAAGTTAATGCAGGTAATCAAACTACATTTATCTTCATATTGAGTATTGTATTTGTCTACTTCCTTTTAAGTGCACAATACGAGAGTTATTTATTGCCTTTTGCAGTTGTTTTATCATTACCATTTGGAGTTTTTGGAGCATATATAACTACTAAATTCTTAGGATTAGAGAATAATATTTACTTCCAAATTGCCCTTATAATGCTTATTGGCTTGTTAGCAAAGAATGCAATTTTAATTGTAGAATTTGCTTTACAGCGTCGTAAACATGGTGAAAGTATTGTGGATTCTGCTATACTAGGTGCTAAATCTAGGTTACGTCCTATATTAATGACATCATTTGCATTTATACTTGGATTGATGCCATTAGCCTTAGCAACAGGTGTAGGATCTGAAGGAAACAATTCCATTGGTTCTGGAGCTGCAGGTGGAATGCTAATTGGGACAATTTTAGGTGTTTTTGTAATACCAATCCTATTTATATTATTTCAGTGGTTACAAGAAAAAATTTCGAGTAAACCAACAGTACAAACTATTGAAGATTAAAAAAATGAAATCAATTATAATACATAGAAATTTTAGCAAAGGTGTTTTATTAATTATCGTAGCCTTAACAATTCAAAGTTGTTTTGTAGCTAAAGATTATAAAAGACCAGATTTAACAGCTGAAACTGAAGCGCTATACAGAACGGAAAATTTACCTACAGATAGTGTTTCTATAGCAGATGTTTCTTGGAAAACCTTATTTACAGACAAGTACCTTCAACAATATATTGAAGAAGGTTTGCAAAATAATATGGATGTCCGTATTGCACTGCAACAAATGATCGCTGCAGAAGCGTATGCAAAGCAAGGTAAAGCAGGATTCTTTCCAACATTAAGTGTTGGCCCTAATTACACACGTCAAGAATTTTCAGAAAACAGTCAGTTTGGTTCAATTTTCAGTGGAGGATTAGACACCTACGATGTCACTGCAAATTTATCTTGGGAAGCAGATATTTGGGGAAAAATAAGAAGTAATAATAGAGCCACGCAAGCTTCATACTTACAAAGTGTGGCCGCTCATCAGGCTGTAAAAACGCAGTTAATATCAAGCATTGCAAACACCTATTATAATCTCCTTGCTTTAGATGCTCAGTTAGAAATAACAAAACAAACGATTGCAACACGAGAAAGTGGTGTAACCACAATTAAAGCTCTTAAAGATGCAGGACAAGAAACACAGGTTGCTGTAGATCAAAACATAGCGCTTTACAATAATGCAAAAGCTTTGCTCGTAGATATAGAAACTGCCATATTTAAAACCGAAAACACACTTAGTATTTTATTGGGTAAATCTGCACAAAATTTTGAAAGAGCAACTTTAGATGTACAAAAAATAGATCAAGATTTAAAACTTGGTTTACCTGCTACTCTATTGAGTAATAGACCTGATGTTATGGCAGCAGAATATGCATTAATCCAAAACTTTGAATTAACCAATGTTGCTAATAGTAGCTTCTACCCTTCCCTTACGCTAACAGCCTCGGGAGGATTACAAAGCTTACAATTAGATGATTTATTTAATACAAGCTCTTTATTTGCAACTGTTGTTGGTGGTTTAACACAGCCGTTACTGAATCAAAGAAAATTAAAAACTCAAAAAGAAGTTGCATTAGCCAACCAAGAAACAGCGTTACTAAACTTTAAAAAAACGTTATTAATTGCTGGTAATGAAGTGTCTAATGCCTTGTTCACTTTTGAAGCGGAAACGAAAAAATTCGAATTTAGAAAAAATGAAGTCGAAGCTTTAAGGTCTGCTGAGATAAATTCTGAAGAGTTACTTAAAAATGGCTATGCTAATTATTTAGATTTACTAACTGCTAAACAAAGTGCATTGAGCGCTGAACTTAATATAATAGACAGTCAATTACAACAGTTGATTGCCGTTGTAGATTTATATGAAGCGCTTGGTGGTGGTTGGAGATAAAAATTAAAACATAATACTGATTTTCTATCTATAATTTAGATGGAAAATCTATAAAAAGTTTATAAAATAGGGTGTTCATCAATTGATAAACATCCTATTTTAAATACCATTTCTAAGTAATAATTGAGCTTTAAGTTAAAAATCGTTTTTAACTTTTTGTCTATTTCTATTTTAATCACAATAAAACATACTTAACTTGTTACTTTTTAAAGTAATTCAACTGGTATTAATTGGTAAAGTCATAGTATTACCAACTAACATTTTATAAAAAATGGATAATCTAATTACCTTTTCGATAGCTGTATTTACGGCATTTTTTGCAATTACAAACCCTATTTCTAATATGACGGTTTTTCTGTCATTAACTCAAGGTGCAAATAAAAAAACAAAACATGACATTAACCGAAAATCTAATTTTATAGCATTTGTAATCGTTGCTGTATTTGTACTGCTAGGCAAATATATTTTTGAATTATTTAACATCACAATTCCTGCTTTTAAAATTACAGGTGGAATTCTAATATTTTTTATAGGTTTTGATATGCTTCAGTCTAAGCAATCTAATGTAAAAACAATTGATAATGTTGCAGTAGATGAAAACATTGCTGTTTCGCCATTAGCGATTCCAATATTGGCTGGACCTGGAACAATTGTAACAGCCATGAATTTTGTTGCTAAAGCAGAGACTATACATATTATTTTAGTGATTGCCATATTTGGTTCCATGAGTATATTAACTTATTTTACGTTTAGATTAAGTGATTTAATTGTAAAAATTGTAGGTAATAATGTGATTTCCGTAATAGGAAAAATTATGGGATTAATTATTGCCATTATTGGAACTGGTATGATTATAACAGGAATTAAACTTGCCTTTAACTTAGTAGCTTAATTTAAGCTGATTGAAAATTTAGAGCATATAATAATATAAATGGCAGCATGAAAAAAATTCTAATTCTTTTCGCTCATCCAAAACTAGAAAAATCTCGAGCTAATTTAGCTTTAATTAATCATATTAAAGATAAAGAAAACGTAACTATTCATGATTTGTATAATGAATACCCAGATTTTCATATCGATGTGCTAAGAGAACAGAAGTTATTAGAACAGCATGATATTATTATATGGCATCATCCGTTTTACTGGTATAGTTGTCCACCATTAATGAAACAATGGATTGATATGGTGTTAGAATTTAATTGGGCTTATGGACCAGAAGGTAAAGCGTTGCACAACAAAACGTGTCTCAATGCTATAACCACTGGAGGTTCTAAAGAAGTGTATTGTTCTGCAGGTTACAACAGTTTTACGGTGGAGCAATTTTTAAGACCTTTTGAGCAAACTGCAAATTTATGTGGCATGACATATTTTCCACCTTTTGCAGTAATGGGAACGCATAATCTTTCCGATGAAAAATTGCACGATTACAAAGTTAACTACGGAAAATTAATCGATTTACTGCAAGCCGAATTAACCATGAATGACTTTGAAAAAATGTCATTCATTAATGATATTCCACAACTTAAAAGCTCGTAAAACATGACTGGAAGTTTACTTTTTGAAGCCATTGTATTTTTAGCAGGAGCCATAATCTGTGTGTCCATTGCCAAGCGTTTGGGCTTAAGTTCTGTGATTGGTTATTTATTGGCTGGTGTTTTAATTGGACCTTATGTTTTAGGTTTTATAGGAGAGGAAGGCGATGATATACTTCATTTTGCAGAATTTGGTGTTGTGATGATGCTGTTTCTTATTGGTTTAGAAATTGAACCCAAAAACTTCTGGAACATGCGAAAAACCATTCTCGGAATGGGAGGCATTCAGGTTGGCGGCACGATGCTTTTATCCTACTTGCTATTCTACTTTTTAGGATATGATTGGCAAGTCGCTCTTGTAATTTCTATGGCTGTAGCTTTATCTTCTACAGCTATTGCTATGCAGACCATAAAAGAAAAAGGGTTAATGGACACTACGTTTGGGACTAGCGCTTTTTCAATTTTATTGTTTCAAGATATTATTGTGATTTTTATGATTGGTGCAATGCCTTTGCTATCTAATTCTAATGTAGAATCACATTCCGATAATCATAGTGAATCTTTAAGTTTAATAGATAGTTTACCATTAGGTTTTCAAACATTAGCAATTATTTTATCAGTTGTTATTGTTATTGCTTTGGGTCGCTTTGTCATTGTGCCAATGCTTAGAAAAGTAGCGAAAACTGGTGTACGAGAATTATTAATAGCAGCTGCATTTTTAATTGTATTTGGCATTTCGCTTATTATGGAATTGGTTGGCTTAAGTCCGGCTTTAGGTGCCTTTTTAGGTGGAGTCGTTTTATCGAGTAGTGAATTTAAACATGAACTAGAAAGTACCTTAGAACCTTTTAAAAACTTGTTATTAGGTTTATTTTTTATGGCAGTTGGTGCGTCTATTAACTTTATCGTTATTGCCAAAAGTCCGCTAACCATAGGAGGCGTTTTAATCGCCATTATTGTATTAAAAGCTGTGGTTTTATATATTACTGGTCGTGTTTTTAAATTAAAACTAGACCAAAAATTATTGCTAACCTTCAGTTTAGCACAGGTTGGAGAGTTTGCTTTTGTATTGCTGTCTTTTGCATTTGGACTTAATATTTTAGAACAAGAACAAATGGATATGTTGTTAGTAATAACAGCACTAAGTATGGCTTTAACACCAATTATCAGTATAATAAATGAACGTTTTATTCTTCCAAAAGTAGGCACCAAAGAATCCATACAGCGTCCTATGGACCATATTGCAAAATCGCAAAAAATAATTTTGGTTGGTTTTGGACACTTCGGAAGTACTGTCGGTCGTTTTTTGAGGTCTCATGGTGTAGAAGCAACCGTTTTAGACCAAGATTCTAATCGTGTAGATTTTCTACGTAAAATGGGATTTGAAGTATATTATGGAGATGCAACACGTTTAGATTTATTAGAATCTGCTGGCATTGCAGACGCTAAAATTGTAATTATTGCCACTAACAAAGTAAAGGTTTCTAAAGCCATTAGTAAAATAGTGGAAGAAAAATATCCTCACGTAGAACTTATGATTCGTACTAAAAACAGATACGATGCTTACGAGTTGTTAAACCTTGGTAGAGAAAACATTTATCGCGAATCTTTAGACACATCATTATCGCTCGCGAGTGATGTGTTGCACAAATTAGGTTTCAGAAAATATACTTTAAACAGACAAGTTAAAAATTTCATTAAATATGATGAGACGAGTTTAAGGCGTTTAGCTAAAGAGCCAAAACGCGAGGAAGATTATATTTTTAAAGCTCGAAAAGAATTACAAGAGCAAGAAGAATTACTAGAAGCCGACTTTAAAAGAGGTATCGTTGATTTTGATAACCATTGGGATAGTGAGCACATTAGAAAAGCTTTAGAAAAATCGAGTGATTTATAATGCAAAAGCTTAATTCTCTTTCATTTTTGCCTAATCATGTGTTCATATAATATTACTTTTAACTGATATGATTCAAACGTCTTAAGGATTTCTTAAAGCCATAGATTTTACGTTTTCACTTCGCTAACTTTAGATGAATTGATAAAAATAGAACTATGGATAATGAAGAAACAAAAGGGTTTAAAACAATTAATCCAACTACAGAAAAAGAAATAAAACATTATAATTACATGACAGAAACAGAGGCTTTTGAAGCTGTAGAACGTTGTCATGAAGCATTTTCAGAATGGAAATTAAAATCCCTTAGTCATCGTGCAGAGATTATACAAAACGTTGCCAAAAAACTAGCAGCGCATAAAGATGAATATGCTCAGCTTATGACAGATGAAATGGGTAAACTTTTAAAGCAGAGCCAGCAAGAAATCGAACTGTGTCAAGGCATTTGTGAATATACAGCAACCCAAGGTCAAGAGCATTTAAAAGACGAAAATAGAACCTTACCTAATGGTGGAAAAGGTATTATTCAACAAGCACCGATTGGTGTTATTTATGGCATACAACCTTGGAATTTCCCACTATATCAGGCAATAAGATATGCTATTGTAAATCTAATGGCAGGAAATGGCGTGTTATTGAAACACGCAAAAAATGTAACAGGTTCTGCATTAATGTTAAATACAATTTTTGAAGAAGCTGGTTTACCAAAAAACTTATTTACCGTTTTAATTATAGACCATGATACATCAGATAAAATTATTGAACATGACAAAGTTAGAGGTGTAACACTTACAGGAAGTTCTGAAGCTGGAAAATACATTGCTGAAAAAGCAGGTAAAGCTTTAAAAAAGACCGTTTTAGAATTGGGAAGTAACGATGCTTATTTAGTTCTAGATGATGCAGATATTGAATTAGCTGTTAAGACTAGCGTTAAAGGACGAGTTTTTAATAATGGAGAAACCTGTGTCGCAGCTAAACGTTTTGTGGTAGTTGATGAAGTTTACGATGAATTTAAAGAAGCTTTTGTTGAGCAAATGAAAGCTATTAATTATGGTAACCCAAACGATGAAAATTCAAAGATTGGACCAATGGCTAGAAAAGATTTAAGAGATAAGATTCATAGTCAGGTTGAAGACAGTATTAAGAAAGGTACTGATGTGTTGTGTGGTGGAGAAATTCCATCTGAAACAGGCTATTTTTATCCAGCAACAATTTTAGCAAATGTAAAAGAAGGACAACCTGCTTACGACGAAGAACTTTTTGGTCCTGTGGCTTCATTAATAAAAGCAAAAGATAACGAAGATGCGATGCGCATTGCCAATGATAGTCGATTTGGCTTAGGTGGCGGAATTTTTAGTAAGGATGAAGACAAAGCCGTAGAACTTGCAAAAAAACATTTTGACACAGGTATGATTAATATTAATTCATTTGGTTTAGCACATCCAAACATGCCTTTTGGAGGTGTTAAAGATTCAGGTTATGGTAGAGAACATGGTGGTTTCGGAATTAGAGAGTTTGTCAATTCTAAATCCATATTACTTAATAATTAGACTGTAATAGAATAGTAAAAAAGCCTATAAATATCAATTTATAGGCTCTTTTTTTATAAATCAGATATGCATTTAATGGAAGTATTTTAAAAAGATTGTATCTTGATTAAGATTTAAAATATAACCAGAGATTTTTGCCAAAGAACATTCCAAATATTGTTTTCAATTCTAAAAAACCAAATAACAGTGGTATTGAAATCTTGACTATTCAAAATCTGGCGGCGCGTAAAAATGAAGTTTTAGACCATCATCCTGAAAAAGCACACCAAGTCGCTTTTAATATGATTGTGTTATATACCGAAGGAGAAAGCCAACAACTCATAGATTTTGTTTGGCATAAAGTGCAGAGAAATACCATTACACATGTAGCAAAAGGTCAAATAAACGCGTTTCAGTTTACTAAAGGTTTAGAAGGATACATCTTATTATTTACTGATGATTATTTAAAAAAGCAGATTAATAATCTACCTAAAAATGAATTAATTCGGTTATTTAATACACATTTGTTTTCGCCAATCATTCAGGTACCAGAAACATCTAATGTGGTAAATTATTTTCAATTATTGTATGAAGAATACAACAATCAAAAAGAAGATTACAATCAAGAAAAGACCTATAAATCCTTGCATTCTATTATTTTTTCTAAGTTAGATAGCTTAAAGGAAATTGAAACATATCATCTTAAACAATCCAAACAAATTCATGTCTTTTTAGATTTTAAATCAATTCTAGAAAAACAGTATAAAAGTAGCAGAAATGCTGATTTTTATGCTGAACAATTACACATTACTTATAAGCATTTAAATACCATTTGTAAGGATATTATTTCTATGACTGCAAAGCAATACATAGATAGATTTATAATTCTTGAAGCAAAACGATTGCTTATAAATTCCGAAATTAAAAGTACTGAATTGGCGTATACATTGGGTTTTAATGAACCTACAAACTTTGTAAAATACTTTAAAAAGCATACAGGTTTTACACCAAATAATTTCAAAAAGGACTATTTGTAAATTCAGGTTCGATATTTACCATTTTTACACTGATATTCATCTTTAGAACATAGTGTAGTTATAAGATATTTGTTATCAAAAAGAATTCAAATGTCAGACGTAAGAACATGCTCAACTTGTGGCGCAAAAGCAAAATATAAAATGAAAGATGCTGTGGAAACTTATACAGCAGTTCAAGATGAGAATGCCTTTAAAAAAATTGGCCAACTAAAAAAAGCCATGCAAAAATTTAAGGATAAAGCTGAGGCTTTAGAAAAAGAGTTAGAAATATTAAAAGCTAAACTATAATTATGGATACTCAACAAAACAAAAAAAACGCTATCGCCTTTTATAAAATGGCTTATGAAGGCAACCCAATAAAAGCAGTAGAACTATATGTTGGAGAAGAATATATACAACATAATCCAATTGTTGCGGATGGTCCGCAAGCTTTTATTGATTATTTCAATCGCATGCAAAAAGAATATCCTGTGAAATCTATAAA
This sequence comes from Winogradskyella sp. 4-2091, assembly GCF_045765065.1. Lineage (NCBI taxonomy): Bacteria > Pseudomonadati > Bacteroidota > Flavobacteriia > Flavobacteriales > Flavobacteriaceae > Winogradskyella > Winogradskyella sp. 4-2091. Next base: position 121,400 of record NZ_JBJKOD010000007.1, on the reverse strand, counting down.
CTTTGTAAGAGCGGTTGCTGAAGATGATTTAGTAGCATTACATACGCATCAAATTTGGCCAGATAATGACCAATACATAACCATGGATTTCTTTAGGTTTGATGCTAATGGCAAAATTGTAGAACATTGGGATAGCATTCAGCAAGTACCAGAAAAGGCTATGAATAGGAATACAATGTATTAAACTTTTCGTTCAAATCCTTTTAAAATAATTTTGATTTGAATTAACTCTTAAATGGATTACGTCAACTTAAGCTATGAATACTCCTTAATTTTACATCATAAGCCAATAATGGTTTATATAACATTAAATATCATAAATTATGACAAGTGCTATAGAAGATAAATTGAAAGGAAACTGGAATATTGCTAAAGGTAAATTAAAGCAACAATGGGGAGATTTAACTGATGATGATTTAGATTATCAAGAAGGAAAAGAGGACGAATTAGTTGGTAGAATACAACGGAAAACAGGAGAGTCTAAAGAGAAAATAAATAATTTTTTAGATAGTTTAAAATTCTAAAAACCATTATTTTATATAATCAATGCTAAGACAAAAATATATAAGTCTTAGCATTTTTTTCATTCTTAACTTACCAAACGTATGCATCAAATTTTTACTCTAATATAAAACATACTTGTAATAACAGTATAATTAGACCTTAACAATTGAATTCGACTGATGAAAAATAAATTCACTAAATTTAGAAAAATAGATCATGTTGTAAAACAGAGATATTCAACTTTAGGCAGTAAATAAATAATTGTTGTAATTATTTCGAAAAAGATTCGACCTAACTTTTATAAAACTACCAGATGAAAAAACCAACCAAATTATTTAAAGTTAGTCAATTAAAAAATAAACAACCTGAACACGCCTTAGTCAATGGCTTAGATTTGGTTATTGTAAAGTTCGATGAAGATATTTCCGTGCTCTATGGAAGATGTTTACATAGAGGTGCTTTAATGTCTGATGGTCACGTAGATGGACACAACTTAATTTGTGGAGTTCATGGATGGGATTATCGCGTAGATTCTGGTGTTTCAGAATACAATAACAAAGAAGTGCTTCATAAATTTTCAACTAAAATTGAAGGTGATGATTTATTTGTAGACGCCTTTGAAATTGAAGCTTACTTAGTTAATAACCCTCAACCATTTAACAGAGATAACTATTTAGGTTCATATGCAGACACACATCCTGAAGAAACAGAACCTTATACAGGTTATATTAAAGAATTAGCACAAAACGGACTTAAAAATCTAGGACACCATGGGTTTTCAGCTTCCATGGGAGTGGACAGAAATACATTACCTAAGTGGGATAATATTCAGTTTTTGCCAGCGCAATTAGCAACGCGTCCATTGTTAGATGAAGAGTCTGTGGCGACTAAAGTGGTTATTGGACCTAATGCTAAAAAACCATTAAAATTAGATATTCCTTTATTTGTTAGCGATATGAGTTTTGGCGCTTTATCTAGAGAAGCTAAAATTTCATTATCCAAAGGCGCAGAACTTGCTGGAACGGGTATTTGTTCTGGTGAAGGTGGAATGCTTCCTGATGAACAAGCTAATAATTCGAGATATTTTTATGAGTTAGCATCTGCTCAATTTGGATTTTCTTGGGATAAGTTAGATAATGTACAAGCCTTTCATTTTAAAGGTGGTCAAGGTGCAAAAACAGGAACTGGAGGCCATTTACCAGGTAATAAAGTAAGTAAAGAAATTGCAGAAGTGAGAGGATTAAATGAAGGTGAGACAGCAATCTCGCCTGCAACGTTCCCTAATTTTCATGGTGTAGATGATTTTAAAGATTTTGCACAAAAAGTACGTGAAAGAACTGGTGGAATTCCTATTGGATTTAAAATAGCAGCAAGTCATATTGAAAAAGACATACAATTTGCACTCGATGTAGGTGTGGATTACATCATACTCGATGGTCGTGGTGGCGGAACAGGCTCTGCACCAACCATTTTAAGAGATCATATAAATGTGCCAACAATTCCGGCTTTAGCTAGAGCTCGCAAATATTTAGATAAAGTTGGAGCCAACCATGTTACTCTAGTAATCACTGGAGGATTACGAGTTGCCGAAGATTTTGCAAAAGCATTAATGCTTGGTGCAGATGCCATTGCGGTTTCAAACTCGGCTTTGCAAGCCATTGGTTGCTTAGGCATGCGTGCTTGTGGAAGTAATAATTGCCCTGTTGGCATTGCAACTCAAAAAGAATCATTGCGTAGTCGATTAATTATAGACGCTTCAGCAAAACAATTACATAACTTTTTTGATGCTACAAATGATTTAATTAAGGTAGTCGCAAGAGCTTGTGGTTATGATGATGTCAATAAATTTAATCACGATGATTTATCAACTTTTGATGTTGATATACATAAACTTACAGGAATTAATTACGCTGGAATAAACTAAGAAATCATGAAAGAACAAATGCATTTAGCTGCACAATATTTGGCTGCAGCAGGAATTAGTTTCCTAGAGAAAAAAGACGATGATAGCCATACAAACTTGGGTTTTAATATAAAAGATGCCTCTTTAGAAACCCATTTACTATCTAAAAACGAAGACCAGTTATGCTTAAGTTATAATGATTTTTCATTGCAATGGAAATCTAAAACCGGAACTGTTACTTTTGAATTAGATGGAGCTACACACCAAGAAGTTTTAAGTTGGTTAGCAGACACCTCTAAAGCGCATTTAAATAAAGAATACACTTATAACTTACATTACGATTTACCTTACAGCATTGATAATTCTTATACGTTTCAATTAGAAAGTACTGAAGATTTAAAAAAGTTGGTACAACTAAGAACTTTAGCGCAATTAAGTTTAGAGCAAATAAATTCTGAATTTAATAAAGACGCGAGCATTAGAGTTTGGCCACATCACTTTGATACTGGTATTTTCACACCATTGGTTGACGATGCTATAAGTTTTGGTCTTGGGCTTGCAATACCTGATAATTTAAGCGATGTGCATTATCTATATATTAGTGGCTACAAAGATGGAAATTCAATAGAACCTTCAAATTTTAATACTTTAAAAAATGGTACATGGATAAACAAAGATTTTAAAGGTGCCATTTTACCAGCGACACAAGTTGCAAAACATGAAGCCGTTTCGTTTTTTAAAGAAGCCATAAATCAATTTAATCGATAATAATTCAGTTTGAAAATAGACATTATAAAAAAGTATAACGACGTAAGAACCGCAACCATAGATTTTTGCAGCCATTTGCACATAGAGGATTTTTCTATACAAGTAGTTCAATTTGCAAGTCCTGCAAAATGGCATTTAGCGCATACCACTTGGTTTTTTGAGACTTTTATCCTTAAAAATTATGTAAAAGATTATAGAGAATTTGATGCGGATTTCAACTTTCTCTTTAATAGTTATTATAACAGTTTTGGAGATAGAATTTTGCAAACCAATAGAGGCAACATGTCACGTCCTAGTATAGATAATGTCTTTGCATATAGAACATATGTAGATTCAAAAATGAATGATTTTTTAGAACGTATTACAGACGAAGAGGTAATCGATTTAGTAATTCTTGGTTTAAATCACGAACAGCAACATCAAGAACTCTTAATTACAGACGTGAAATATATGCTTGGTCATAATCCTATTTTCCCTGAGTATCACAAAGATTTCAATTTAATTAAAGACCGAAACACGACTACAAATACAGTTAAAATTCAATCTGGTGTATATCAAATTGGTCATCAAGCAGACAGTTTTTGTTATGATAATGAATTAGGTGTACATAAAGTATATGTTGACGATTTTGAAGTAAATAATCACTTGGTTACTAATGGTGACTATCTAGAATTTATGGAATCTGGAGCATATTCCGATTTTAATTTGTGGTTAGATGAAGGTTGGTCGTGGGTAAATAAAAATGAAATAAAAGCGCCAATATATTGGCATCAAGTAGATGGTGAATGGCATTATTATACGCTTGCAGGATTACAAAAAGTAGATAACGATGCTATTTTAAGTCATATTAATTTTTTTGAAGCTAATGCCTTTGCAGCATGGAAAGGTATGCGTTTACCAACCGAATTTGAATGGGAAATTGCATCTAAAGAACTCCATTGGGGAAAACGATGGGAATGGACAAATAGTGCCTATCTGCCCTACCCTAACTTTGAAACAGCAAATGGTGCTGTAGGCGAATATAATGGCAAATTTATGAGTAATAAAATGGTACTTCGTGGCGCTTCTGTTGCTACTTCAAAAAACCATAGTAGAGCAACTTATCGTAATTTTTTTAACCCAACAGAAAGATGGCAATTTACTGGAATTAGACTAGCAAAATAGATGATAGATACAACAAAGACTAAAACTAAGAATCAGAATAACCAAAATATAGAAATGATAGAAACATTTAAAAAGGATGTAAAACAAGGGCTAGAATCAAATCCCAAAACCTTATCTTCTAAATATTTCTATAATAAAATTGGTGATGCTCTTTTTGTAGAGATTATGAATCTTCCAGAATACTATTTAACGCGAAGTGAGCTCGATATTTTTCAGAATAAAACACAAGATTTAATAGATGCTTTTCAAATAAAGACAGATTCACATTTTGATTTAATTGAGCTTGGCGCAGGAGATGGCCTAAAAACAAAAGAACTTTTAAAGGCTTTAGACCAGCAGAATTATACATTCGATTATTTACCTATTGATATTTCTTCAAATGCATTACAATTATTAGAAAAAGACCTTTCTAAAACCTTGCCTAACGTTTCGGTAAAAAAACAACAAGGCGATTATTTTGAAATATTAGCGTCTCTAAAAAACAGTAGTAAACCCAAAGTTATTTTGTTTCTAGGTTCTAATATAGGAAACATGAACGATGAAAAGGCTGCAAAATTCATCTATAATTTAGGCGTAAATTTAAAACCAAGAGATAAACTTCTTTTAGGTGTAGATTTAATAAAATCGGAAGCTATTGTTCTTCCTGCATACAATGACGGTAAAGGGGTTACAGAAAAATTTAATCTTAATTTATTGCAAAGAATTAATGACGAATTAAGCGCGAATTTTAATCTAGAAACCTTTAAACATCAACCAGAATATAACGAAGCGGAAGGCATTGCAAAAAGCTATATAGTAAGTACAGAACAACAAACGGTAACTATAAATGCACTAGAAACTTCTTACACTTTTGAAGCAGGTGAAAAAATTCACACTGAAATTTCTAGAAAATATAACGATGCTTTAATCAAAAAAATAATAGCAAATACCGATTTCACTTTAGAAACTAAAATTCTAGATAGTAAAGCCTATTTTGCAGATTATATATTGACAAGACACTAAAATGCCAACAAACAAATTAGCCGTATTAGGATTAGGAAGTCGTTCTACTTTATATTATTTAAGTGAATTAAATCGTTTATATAATGAAGCAAAAGGCGATTATAGTACATGTCCCTTTATATTGCTAAATGCAGATTTTAATGCCATTAATTCGTTGTTACCATATACATCAAACGAGTTGGATAAGGCTGTGGAACAATACACAACTGAAATAGAAAATCTCAATGCTGAACATCTGCTCATTCCAAATATTACATTACATGAAACTATTGATAGATTAAATATCAGTAAAAATGTGCTTCATCCAATTTCATTAAGTATTAAAAAGATTAAAGACAACAAATGGGATAAAGTGATTTTATTCGGTTCGTTTTTTAGTATGAATGCTTCGTATATCAATTATCAATTAAACAGTAATGGCATTGAAATTAGTCTTCCAAAAGAAGAAGATATGCGTTTTATTGATGACGTTAGAAAACATATTTATAATGACACCGAAACACCTGAACTCATTGAAAAATATCACTTACTAATTAATACCTATTCTAAAAAACATCCTGTAATTCTATCTTGTACAGAATTATCAATTTTAAAACCTAAAGGGAATAAAAACCTTTTAGATATGGCAGATGTACAAATAAAACAAGCGATAAAGTACATCTTAGAATAAAGCAGATATTTACCATTTTTAGGTTAACATTCATCTTTCTTGTCGTTTCATTAATTCTAATCTTTGTATAGTAAAATGAATTAATAATTCTAATAAAATAGATTATGAAAATAGCAGTCACATCAGCAAGTGGAAAATTAGGAGCTTCTATTGTTAAACATCTTGTTAAACTAATTGGAAGTGGAAATGTAATCGCTATTGCTCGTACGACTGAAAAAGCAAAGCATCTTAATGTTGAAGTTAGAAAAGGAGATTATAATAATCGTGAAGATTTTAATACAGCCTTAAAAGGGATTGATGCGGTTTTATTGGTATCTGGAATGGATACACCTGAAAAACGGATTATTCAACATAGAAACGTTATCGAAGCAGCAAAACAAAATGGCGTAAAAAAAATAGTTTATACAAGTATTGTTGGCGCAGAAGAAAACAATGCCTTTAGTCCTATAGTGCAAACCAACAGGCAAACAGAAAGAGATGTTCAAAATTCTGGATTAGATTGGGTTATTGGTAGAAATGGCATTTATATAGAGCCCGATTTAGAATACATTGACACTTATGTTAAAGACGGAGAAATAAGAAATTGTGCTGCAGACGGAAAATGCACCTATACGAGTCGTGAAGAATTAGGTTATGCCTATGCAAAAATGCTTACCGAAGACAAACACAATCAACAAACTTATAACTTAGTAGATAACGGAATCACACAAACCGAACTAGCAGACAATATCAACCAAGTTTTTAATACCAATTTAAGTTTTAATAATGTATCTGTAGAAGATTACAAAACAGAACGAATTGCTGAATTAGGTGATTTTATGGGAACTATTATTGCAGGAATTTACGAAGGGATTAAAGAAGGTGCAAACGATGTATCTTCAGATTTTGAAAAAGCAACAGGTAGACCGCATTCATCAGTATTGACGATGATGAATAGCTATAAGACAACAACTTAAAAGCAAATCATTACAGATATGGTGTTTACATTTTGATTATTTTAAACTTAATTTTATTATTAAAGATCTATGGAGTATCTTTCAAAAAGATATACTTAAAATGCTTAAATAGTTTAATTATTTATGAAAAATGAAGACCAAATATTAAAATTAGAGAAAGATAAAATAATTGAAAGACAACTTAGGTTTCAGCAATTATTAATTAGTATTTCTACTACTTATATTAATTCGGACTTGTCAGATATTGATGATTTAATTCATAAATCATTGAAACAAATTGGTGAGTTTGTGGAATCAGATCGCAGTTATATTTTTTCTTATGACTTTGTAAATAATACGACCTCAAACACCTATGAATGGTGTAGTAATGGTATAGAAGCAGAAATTGATAATTTACAAAATATCCCAATAGATTACATAACACATTGGTTAGAAGCGCATAAAAAAGGTAAAGCTTTTTATGTAGAAGATGTGAGTTTATTACCAGAAGATGGCGAATTTGGTTTACGTGCTATATTAGAACCGCAAGGTATAAAAAGCTTAATTGCGATACCAAAAATCAAAAACAATGAATTAATTGGATTTGTGGGCTTTGATTCGGTTAAAAAAATCAATAAATACAATGACAACGAGCAAGACATTCTTTTTGTTTATGCAAATATGCTAGTTAACGTCATTCAAAGAAAAGAACAAGAAGAAAAGATAAAAGCACAAGAAGAGAAAAAGGAACAATTACTGAAAGATTTATCACTTCAAAATGAACAATTAAATGAATACGCACATGTAGTATCTCACGATTTAAAAGCACCATTGATAAACATTCATACATTGGTAGGTTGGTTTATGGATGATAATAAATCTAAAATTGATGAAAAGGACTTTTATCCTTTAAACCAAGTTATTTTTAATGTAGAAAAAATGGATAATTTAATTAGAGGTATTTTAGACTATTCTACTATTAATAAACTAGATGCACAAGATGCTCTAATAGATTTTAATATCATTGTAGATGAAGTATTACAAACCATGCTAATACCAGAAACTACAAAAATTACAATACAAGAAAACTTACCAAGTTTAACTGGTAATGCGTGGCGTTTTAAACAAGTATTTCAAAACCTCATACAAAATGCAATTAAGTACACTGACAAGGAAAATGGCACTATCGATGTTGGTTATCTTGACAAAGGAGATATTTATGAATTTTATGTAAAAGACAATGGTATAGGAATTAATAGTAATTACTTCGATAAAATATTTAAAGTCTTTACAAAATTAGAGAGCACTGGGTCTTCATCTGGAATTGGTTTATCAATTGTTAAAAAGATTGTCAATTTTTACAATGGAACCATATGGTTAGAAAGTGAAGAAGGTAAAGGTACAACGTTCTATTTTACGTTTTCAAAAGAATAAAACATACATTATATTCTAAGATTTAGTCTCTTACATTTTAGCTTTTATAACATTGTATAAAGTTATATTTCATTATTTTAAATAAAAAAAGGTTATCAACAAATGATAACCTTTTACTAATAAATTAGTAGAACTACTTTAAGCTCGCTACTAATTTTTCTGCAACTAACTCAGAAGATGCCGGATTTTGACCAGTAATTAAATTACCATCTTGAATAGCGTAAGCTGCCCAATCTTCTTCTTTAGAGTAAATTCCACCATTTTCATTTAACATATCTTCAACTAAAAATGGAACAACCTTCGTTAAGCCAACAGCCTCTTCTTCTGTATTTGTAAAACCAGTAACTTTTTTACCTTTAACTAATGGTTCTCCATCTATTCCTTTAACATCTTTTAATGCAGCAGGAGCATGACATACAAATGCAACAGGCTTCTCTTGTGCATTAAATTTTTCGATTAAGGCAATTGACGTTTCATCGTTTGCTAAATCCCATAATGGTCCATGACCTCCAGGATAAAATACGCCATTAAAATCGTCTGGATTCATATCTGCTAACTTATGTGTGTTTGCAATTAATGCTTTAGTTTCTTCGTCTTTATTGAAACGCTCAGTATCTTCTGTTGCAGCATCTGGCGAATCACTACTTGGATCAATTGGAGCAGCACCACCATTTGGCGTTGCAATTGTAATTTTAGCACCTTTATCTAATAATGTGTAATATGGATTTGCGAACTCTTCAACCCAAAATCCTGTTTTTTTTCCTGTATCTCCTAGTTTATCATGAGATGTTAATACAAATAATATGTTCATTTCTTTTTCTTTTTTTAATTCTGTTCTATTTTTTGAAACAGTTTCAGTAGGGACAATGTTTGTTTTGTCTATACAGCTAGATGCTGCAATAAGTATTAGCATCACTGCTATTGAACTTCCTAGTTTCATTTTTTTTAAATTTTTTATACTATTAATAGTGTCAGTTTGAGCATAGCTAAAAACCTTAGAAATTTTGCCATTATAGCATTTTAACTACACTCAAATCAGACTATTAAATTTAGTAAGCCATTTTGACTATTTTCTCTACCTTTTCTGGAGATAAGCTTTGGTGTTCACCTAACTTCGTCCACCCACGTTTTGTAAAACGTTCAGAAATTTCTTCTGCTGTTCCTTCATAATCTTTAGTGTAATCTGATAACTTTGTATCAATACCTAATTCATGGAAAAAATCGACTGTTTTTTCAATAGCAGCATAGGCTTTATCGTCTGTGCTACCTTCAGTTATATTCCAAACACGTTCAGCATATTGTGCTAGTTTTTCTTTTTTAGATTCAAAATTAAACTTGTAGTGACTTGGTGCAATTACTGCTAACGTACGTGCGTGATCAATACCAAATAAAGCCGTTAATTCGTGACCTATAGCGTGTACAGCCCAATCCGTCGGCACTCCTTTTTGTATTAAGCCATTTAAAGCCATAGTACAACTCCACATAAAGTTTGACGCTGCTTTATAATCTGTTGGGTCTTTTAAAACCGTTGGTGCTACTTCAATTAACGTTTGTAAAATACTTTCAGCAAAACGATCTTGTAGTAAGGCACCAATTGGATACGTCATATATTGCTCTAAAACGTGTGAAAAAGCATCAGTTAAACCATTTGCTAATTGACGTTCTGGGATAGAGGTAATTACTTGCGGATCTAAAATAGAGAACTCAGGAAATAAACCTGGTCCACCCATTGCTAGCTTTTCTTTAGTATCTTCGCGAGTAATTACTGCACCAGAATTCATTTCAGATCCTGTTGCAGGTAAGGTTAACACAGTACCAAAAGGCATTCCTTTTTCAGTTCTAATATTTTTAGCTAAAATATCCCAAGGTGTATCGCCTTCGTAAACTGCTGCTGCAGATAAAAATTTAGTTCCGTCAATTACAGATCCACCACCAACTGCTAATAAGTAAGTAATATTTTCATCTTTAATTACTTTTAAAGCGTCCATTAATGTTGCGTATTCTGGATTTGCAGGAATACCGCCAAACTCAGTGACATCAACATCTGCTAAAGCCGTTTTTACTTGGTCGTAAATTCCGTTTTTCTTTATACTTCCTCCACCGTAAAGCAATAATACTTTGGCATCTGCAGGTATTTCTTCTTTTACTTTTTCTATAGTATCCTTTCCAAAAATAATTTTGGTTGGGTTTTTAAAATCAAAATTGTTCATCTTCTTTTTCTTTTTTGGTTATTATATTTTCACAATCATTTTTCCTTTGTTTTTACCTTCAAATAAATCGATAAAAGCTTGAGGAATATTATCGAAACCATCTACAATAGTTTCGGTATAGGTTAATTTTTCTTCAGATAACCAACCTGCTAATTTTTGAATCGCTTCTGGGAATTTTTCAGCATAATTACTCACTATAAAGCCTTGCATTAAAGCACTGTTTTTTACTAAAAATGGCTGTACGCTCAAACTAGTAGGTAATTCTGTTTCATTATAAACTGAAATTGCACCACAAATTATAATTCTTGCAAAATGATTGATACTGAATAAAACGGCATCAGAAATTGGTCCGCCTACATTATCAAAATACACATCCACGCCATTAGGTGCAGCTTTAGCGATTGCAGATTTCATGTCTTCTGTAGTATTGTAATTGATACCTTCATCAAAACCGAATTTACTTTTTAGCATTTCGATTTTCTCATCTGTACCAGCAATACCTATAACGCGTAAGCCTAAAATTTTTGCTATTTGACCAACAACACTACCAACCGCTCCTGCAGCTCCAGACACCACAATAGTTTCGTCTTTCTTAGGTTTTCCTATTTCGGTTAAGCCTAAATAGGCTGTTAAACCTGTCATACCTAAAATGCCTAAATAGGTGCTTAAAGGTGCTTTTTCTTGATCAACTTTATTTAAGCCTTCACCATTAGACACTTGTTGAGTAGACCAGTTTAGCATACCAGAAACGTAATCTCCAACTTGGAATTTTTCGTTTTTAGATTCTAAAACTTTAGCCACGACACCAGAGTGTACAGGTTCGTTTAATTTAAAAGGCGGAACGTAAGATTTTGCGTCACTCATTCTTCCTCTTAAATAAGGATCTACAGAAACATAAACGGCTTCTAATAGAATCTCACTATCGGAGATTGTTAGTGTTTTATCTTCTTCAACAAATTCGAAATTTGAAAGTGTAGGTTTTCCTTTGGGTCTATTATTTAATACTATTGTTTTAGTCATAATTTTTCTTTTTTAATCGATAGTTGTTACTAAATCTTTCATTGGTTTTCTAACCTTTACGAGTCCAGACAACCAATCCTCATCTTCATTTCTGTAACCCAATGGTAATAAAACGGTACTTCTTAATCCTTTAGCACGTAAACCTAGTATTTGGTCTACCGCTTCCGCATCAAAACCTTCCATTGGTGTAGCATCTACACTTTCGTAAGCTGCTGCAATTAAAGCGTGACCAAGTGCTATATAAGCTTGTTTGGCTGCGTGATTAAAATTCTCTTCTGCATCTTTTTGAGGATACGAGTTTAATAATTGTTGACGGTAATTTTCCCAGCCTTCGCTTTTGAAACCACGTATTTCATTAGTTAGGTCGAACATATAATTAATACGTTCTTCTGTATAAGTATCCCAAGCTGCAAAAACGAGTAGGTGAGAGCTTTCTGTAATCACAGACTGGTTCCAACCCACTTCTCTAATTTTTTATTTTAATTCTTTATTCTTAACTACTATAATTTCAAACGGTTGCAAACCGCTTGAGGTTGCTGCTAAACGTGCTGCTTCTAAAATTCGTTCTACTTTTTCTTCTGGCACAACATTACCATTCATTGATTTTGTTGCATATCTCCAGTTTAATTTATGTAATAATTCCATGTAATTTTTAATTGTTTGTTGTAATTCTTTTAATATCCTCCGAAGTAATAACAACATCAGAATAACTTGTGCTATTTGCTAGATTTATCATAGCTTCAGCCATATTTTTAGGATCTGTGATTTTATATTTCTTTAATTTTCCTAAGAATAAAGGCTGAATAACTTTAAAGATAGCTTTTCCAATATCTTCTAAAGTGCGACTTTCTTTGCGGTCTCCACCAATTAATGATGGTTGAAAAATGAACGTTCTCTTTAAATCTAGTTTTAAAATATCACGTTCCATTTCGCCTTTTGTTTTATTGTAAAACACATTACTATTCGCATCTGCACCTAAAGCTGAAATGACTAAAAAAGATTCAATACCATTGGCTTTAGCTAATTTCGCTGCTGAAACAGGAATACCGTGGTCTATTCTTTTAAATAATACTTTATCTGGTGTTTTTGCTTTGGTTGTACCTATACAACAGAACACTTGGTTACCTGTAAAATCACTTTTAAATTGCTCGATTTCTAATAAATCTCCAATAAACTGTTTGACTTTACTTGGTAACCCTTCAATTTTAGAACGTGAAAACAACTTGATGCTTTCATAGCGATCGTCATTAATCAGTTGGTCTAATAATAAACCACCTGTTAATCCTGATGCACCTAAAATAATTGCTGTCTTCTTCATTTATTTACAAACTTTTATACTGCTCCAAGCAGATTCATAAGCTTCTTCTAAGTGAATTCTATCTAATTGAAATACACCGCGTTTTTGCATAATCATTAAAAACGATAATGGATTTATAGCATAAGCGTACAGTAAATAATCCGATAAAGGTTTTATTATACCTTCTTGCCTGCCACGTTCCCAGAGATCTAGTAACGGTTGTAAATGTTTTATTCCTTCCCTTCTACTCTGTTCATCAATCATTGGTGTGTTATCACATTGTGCTAAAAACAAAGCATTTTTGGATTCCTTTAGTTTAAAGTCGGCTATACGATTCCATATCAATTTAAAACCTTCTTCAACTGGCATTGCGTGATTATAAGTACTAAAAGCAAAATTGGTATATTCTGCTTTTACATCAATATATGTTTGATTAACCAAATCTTGTTTGTTTTCAAAATACAAGTAAATAGTAGCAGGAGACACGTTAGCCATTTTAGCTATTTTGCTCATAGGTGTTGCGTGAAATCCATTGTTATTTACCAACTCTATTGTCGCTTTTACAAGGGCGTTACGTTTATCTATACTTTTCTGAAGTTTTGCCATTTTCTTAAATTCATTGACAAAAATAAACAAAAAATGAACGTTCATTCTTTTTTTTAACAAAGGTTTAATATGCTCTTTTATTTCAAAAAAGAAATTTTTAAATATTACAACTGAATTATACTTGATTGAAAAAGCAACTGAAAGCTATAACCTTGTTAACGTAGAATAAATAAAATAACTAAGGCAGCAGTAATAATATTAAGTTATGAGCTACCTACTATAGTTTACACATAATGTTAATGGATAAAAATTGACACTAAAATGATAGTAAAGAATTTATATCTCTCCCATTACCTATTTTTGATACTACCAATGAAGTCATAATATTAGTACCAAAAAACTTAAAACAATTCTTAAGAAGGTAATTTTCAAACCTTTTAAAATATATTTTTGAATTTATTTTAAATCGTAAGAATTTAAAAACAATTCTTCAATTTCAATATCTACATCATTTAAAAATTGAATTGACGCTTGAATATCATCGTGTAACACTTCATCAACTTTAATAAAAGGAACCACTTTTCGGTATTGTTCTAAAAACGATTCTAATAAAGGAGAGGTTTTAAGTGGTCTTCTAAATTCTATAGCTTGCGACGCATTCATTAATTCTATGGCAATAACACGTTCTACATTTTTCACTAACGTGTAAGCTTGCGTAGCTGCGTTTGCGCCCATACTTACATGATCTTCTTGGCCATTACTAGATACAATACTGTCTACACTTGCTGGTGTTGCTAATTGCTTATTTGCACTTACTATACTTGCCGCTGTATATTGAGGAATCATAAATCCTGAATTTAATCCTGGATTATCCACTAAAAAAGCAGGTAGTCCTCGTAATCCTGAAACCAATTGAAACACTCGTCTTTCAGAGATATTTCCTATTTCTGCCATCGCAATTTTCAGGTAATCTAAAGCTAATGCTAGCGGTTGACCATGGAAATTTCCACCAGAAATAATCAAATCTTCTTCATGAAATATGTTAGGATTATCAGTAACCGAATTGATTTCTGTTAATACTACTTTTTCAACAAAATCTAATGTATCCTTAGTTGCACCATGCACTTGAGGAATACAACGAAACGAATAAGGATCTTGTACATGTTCTTTTTCTCTAGTAATAAGTTCACTTCCTTTTAAGAATTCATTAAAACGTCTGGCTACTTTTCGTTGTCCAGGGTGAGGACGAACGGCATGCACTAAATCATGAAAAGGATCTAAACGACCATCAAAAGCATCTAAAGAAATACTAGCTATTATATCAGCTAAATACGATGTTTTATGTGACATTAATAATAAATACACACCATAGGCACTCATAAATTGTGTGCCATTTAGTAATGCTAACCCTTCTTTGGCTTCGAGGGTTATAGGTTCCCAATTGTATTCTTCTAATAATTGAGCTGCTTCATACTCTTTATTCTTATGTACCACTTTTCCTTTCCCTAATAAAGGCAAAGCTAAATGCGCCAAAGGTGCTAAATCTCCAGAAGCACCTAATGATCCTTGTGTAAATACAAATGGAAATATATCGTTATTAAAAAATTCTATTAAGCGTTCTACGGTTGCTAATTGTACTCCACTATGTCCATAACTTAAGGACTGTATTTTTAATAGTAACATCACTTTAACTACAGATTCTGGTACACGTTCTCCAGTTCCACAAGCATGAGACATAACTAAGTTTTCTTGTAATTGACTTAAGTCTTCATCAGAAATTTTCACATTATATAGAGAACCAAAACCTGTGTTAATCCCATACATTGGCTTTTTATTACTCGCCAATTTATGATCTAAATATGATTTACATTTTTGAATGTTATTTATAGACTCCTCAGAAAGTTTTAGCTTTTTATTTTTGTAAAAAATATTGTAAATGGTTACAATATCTAAAGCGTCTGAAGAGATAGTATGATAGTTATTCATTATTTAAAATTATTTAGTACTCAAAATTGAGAATAATTTTACAGTTTACAAGGTTTTGTTAATAATTCATTGGTACTTTTTATTTAACGATTAATGCTTATTTTTGCGTTCGAATAAAAATTTTAAAAATGAAAAGATTATTATTACTAGTTACTGCCGTAACATTAGTAGCATGTAAAGGTGAACCTAAAGATTACGTTACACTTTCTGGAAAAATTGAAAATCCAGATGAAAGTAAAACGCTTAAAATTTTTAAAGGTAAGAGCTACGAAAAACTGATTACATTAAATGATGATGGTTCTTTTTCAGATACATTGAAAGTTGTAGCAGGTGATTACAATCTTCAGCATGGTAAAGAATATGGAACTATTTATTTAGAGAATGATAATTCTTCTTCTTTTGAAACAGATTATGAATCTTTTATTGATTCTATGGTTTTTAAAGGTGATGGCGCTGATACAAATAACTTTTCTTTAAAATCCTACACTATGGGTAAGGATTATTTTACTGAAGACCTTGTTTCTAAAGGTAGTAAAGAAGATGTTGAAAAAGCGTTAGAAGATTACCAATCTGCTTATCAAGATTTAAAACAGAAATATCCTGCTGTGGATTCTACCCATTTGGCATTAATGGATAAGAACGTAGATCGCACAGTAAAGCAGATAGATCAGTTTGTGAGTTCTAAATTTGCCATTATTGGTGCATTACCTAAAGGATCTATATCTCCAACTTTTGAAAATTATGAAAACTATGCTGGTGGCACAATGTCACTTTCAGATTTAAAAGGTAAATACGTTTATATTGATATTTGGGCTACTTGGTGTCCTCCTTGTATTAGAGAAATTCCATCTCTTAAGAAGATTGAAAAGCAATATCATGGTAAAAACATTGCGTTTGTAAGTATCTCTGTAGATAATGGTCGTGGTTACAAAAATGATGCAGCTGCTGCATATCAAGGTTGGAAAAAAATGATTGTAGATAAAGAATTAAGCGGAATTCAGTTGTATGCAGATAATGGTTTCCGATCTGATTTCATCAAAAACTATAAAATTAATGGAATTCCTCGATTTATCTTAATTGACCCAAATGGTAATATTGTAAGTGCTGATGCACCAAGACCATCAAGCCCGAGCTTAATAGAATTATTTAACGAATTAGAAATTTAAATTATTCATAATAGAAGCATTAAAAAGCCAAACATTTTAACTGTTTGGCTTTTTTTTATGATTATTGTTTTGGTTTTTCGTCTGGCTGTTCTTCTTGTGGCGGCTCTGGTTTTTTAAATAAATCAATATATGCTTTACTCACACCTTCAATGATATGGCTCGCAATTAAACTTTGATAACCATAGTCTTCGAGTTGAAGATCTGCTGCTTTGCCATGTAGATAAACCGCAAAAATAGTTGCAGATAACTGCTCATAGCCTTGTGCAACTAAACCACATATTATTCCGGTTAAAACATCGCCACTTCCTGCTGTGGCCATACCAGGATTTCCTGTTGTATTTATGTAAAATTTATCTTGAAAAACGGTTATAGTATTTGCACCTTTTATAACTACAATCAGATTATATTTTTTAGAGAATGCTTTTACCTTTTTTAATTTATCAAAATCATCTGACCATTTACCAATTAAACGCTCTAACTCTTTAGGATGTGGTGTGAGGATGGTAAATTCTGGTAGTAATTTTAATAACGCTTTCTTTTTAGATAAAATATTAAGACCATCTGCATCTACAACTAATGGGCTTTTATTTTCTTTTAAGAAAGCTTCAAAAGCTTTTATTGTTCTCGCAGAAGTACCTAGCCCTACTCCTACTCCAATAACTGTTGGCTCTAAATCAAAACTGATATTAGAAATATGAGTTTCATCACTATCTGTAATGACCATTATTTCTGGTATTGCAGATTGTAAACTATGGTAACCACATTTTGGAGTATATGCTGTAACTAAACCTGCTCCAGAACCTAAAGCTGCTCTGCTCGCTAAATTTACAGCTCCGATTTTGCCATAACTTCCTCCTAAAATCATGACATGTCCAAATTCTCCTTTGTGAGAAAACTTTTGTCTTGGCTTATAAAGTGGTAATACTTCATGTTTTGAAATAAGCTCTACTTCTGTGTCTGTTTTTATTAAATAATCGCGATCAATACCAATATCTAAAGCTTCCCATTGTACTGTGTATTTTGCTGTTTCTGGTAAAAAGAACACTAATTTAGGCGACTGAAAACTTAAGGTGTAATTGGCATTAACAACATCTTTTTCATCTTCTACTCTTTTGTCTGTAAATAATCCTGAAGGTATATCAATTGATAACGTAAACGCTTTAGAAATTCTAAATTGCTCAAAAAGGGCTTTTACCCAATCGTTTGGCGGGCGATTTATACCAATCCCAAAAACAGCATCTACTATAATATCTTCCTCCTTTATAACTATTTCAGAAAAATCATTTTCACAACTCAACATTTTAGGCCAATCCTTCGTAACATTTTTTATACGATCGTAGTTAATTAAAAAATCTTTAGATCGTTTATCACTACAATTGACAATATAAGTGACCACATTATAGCCATGAGTTACTAAATGCCTTGCTAACACTAAACCATCGCCTCCATTATTACCTATTCCACAAAACACGTGGATTGGTACTTGAGCGCCTTGCATACGCATGTGAATCCAGTTAAAAATCTGAATTCCCGCACGTTCCATTAAATCTGTTGATGTTATTTTTTGACGTTCTGTAGTTAGTTTATCGCCTTCATAAATTTGTTCTTTAGAAAATAATTTCATTTTACTAGTTATAATTTTAAAGTGATTACCTGTAACATTATCAATAAACTCATTTTGAGAATTTATTTCAACATAGTGATTGTTACATGTGAATTGTTTAACACAAGTTGTAAAATGCTAGCAATAATTCAATTTAATTGCAAAGACTAGCCCTTTTTTACAAATTCCTTAAAAAGGAATAATTAGTTTTTTTATTACTGTAAAAATAATACTTTTGACATGTAATGACGAAAAAAATAAACATATCAGAAAATACAATCTCACATACATTCGGTATGTCTATTTCTATGTTTTTTATTTCAACTATTATTACCCTTTGGGGTAATTTATAATATGCTTTCCGTCCCTTTTTGTCTATACAGACATTTTATTCTCTTAAATTATATAAAATATGAAAGTCCTTAAATTTGGTGGAACATCAGTAGGTTCAGCCGAAAACATAAATAAAGTTATAAATATATTAGATCAACAATCTAAAAACACAAATATTGCTGTTGTAGTCTCTGCCGTTGGTGGTATTACAGATAAACTATTAGAAGCTGCACATTTAGCTTGTGCTAAAAACGAAGATTACAAACTGAAATACGATGTCATCTGGTCTATACATAATGAAGTGATTGAAGGCTTATTTGAAAATTCAGATCAGAACAATGAGTTAAAGGTAAATCAAGATAAATTACGTGAAATAGTTTCTGATAAATTAAACGAATTAAAAAGTCTACTTAATGGTATATACCTCGTTAACGAGTTGTCACCTCAGACAAAAGATAAATTATTAAGTTTTGGCGAAGCATTGTCTTCTACAATAATTTATCATACGCTTAAGTCTAGACAATTAGATGCTACTCTAAAAAACTCACAAGAAGTAATTATTACAGATTCTAACTTTAATAATGCTATTGTAAATTTTGAAGTTACCAATTCTAATATTCAAGAGTTTTTTAAATCTAACTCTAATGCTATAGTATTGTTTCCTGGTTTTGTTTCAAAATCTACACATGGCGAAATTACTACTTTAGGTCGTGGTGGATCCGATTATACAGCTGCTATTATTGCTGCTGCTATGGATGCTGACGAATTACAAATCTGGACAGACGTTAGTGGTATGTACACTACAAACCCTAAACTGGTAAAACAGGCTTCTCCTATTGTTGAATTATCTTATCAAGAAGCTGTGGAGCTATCACATTTCGGTGCAAAAGTTTTATATCCTCCTACAGTAATGCCAGTGCTTAAGAAGGAAATTCCTATTGTAATTAAAAACACAATGGAACCAGAAGCTATTGGTACAACAATTACTAAAAACACCGTTAATGCAGATAATTCGCCTGTAAAAGGAATTAGTAATATTGAAAACATTGCTTTACTAACCTTACAAGGTAATGGTATGGTTGGTGTTCCTGGATTTAGTAAACGTCTTTTTGAAACGCTTGCTCAAGAGAAAATTAATATCATATTAATAACACAATCATCTTCAGAGCATTCTATATGTTTCGGAATTTCGGCAAATGATGCACAACGCGCAAAAGAGGTTATTGATACGGTTTTTGAATACGAAATTGCATTACAAAAAATAGACCCAATTGTTGTTGAAACAGACTTATCTATCATTGCAGTAATTGGCGATAAAATGAAAAGTCATCAAGGAATTAGCGGCAAAATGTTTAGTACGCTTGGCAAGAACAACGTAAATATTAGAGCGATTGCGCAAGGTGCGTCTGAACGTAATATTTCTGCTATAATTCATAAAAACGATGTGAAAAAGGCTTTAAATAGTTTACACGAACAGTTTTTTGAAATAAAAACGAAACAAATTAATTTATTTATTACTGGTGTTGGTAATGTTGGCGAACGACTTATTGAACAAATAAAACAACAAAAAGCCTACGTTAAAGAAAACTTTAAAATCAATCTAAGAGTTGCAGGTTTATCTAACTCTCGAAAAATGGTTGTGAATGATGAAGGAATTAATCTTAAAAACTGGAAAGAGCAATTAGACGCTGGGGAAACAGCGAGTTTAGACGGATTCTTTCAACATGCAAAATCCTTAAATTTAAGAAACTCTGTTTTTGTAGATATTACTGCAAACGAAGCGGTTTCTAACATTTATGGCGAATATCTAAAACAAAGTATTTCTGTTGTCGCTTGTAATAAAATTGCATGTTCTGGTAATATTGAATATTATAATGAGTTAAAAACATTATCGCGTAAATACAATGCTTCATTCTTATTTGAAACCAATGTTGGTGCAGGTTTACCGGTTATTGACACATTAAGTCATTTAATAACTTCTGGAGATAAAATCAATACAATTCAAGCTGTTTTATCTGGTAGTTTAAACTTTATATTCAATAACTTTAATGCTGAAACTACATTCTATGATGTCGTAAAACAAGCACAAGAAGAAGGTTATACAGAACCTGACCCAAGAATTGATTTGAGCGGAATTGATGTAGCACGTAAAGTTTTAATTTTAGCTAGAGAAAGCGGACACGCTATTGAGCTTTCCGATTTAGAGAGTGATAATTTCTTAACTGATGGTGCAATGAATGCATCTTCTGTTGATGATTTCTTTGAAACCCTGAAAACTGATGAAGCTTATTATCAAAGTTTATTCAAATCTGCTGAAGACAATAATTGTCAACTCAAATTTGTAGCCGAGTTTAACGACGGAAAAGCAAAAGTAGGTTTAAAAGAAATACCTGAAGGTCATCCTTTTTTCAACTTAAAAGGAAAAGATAATATTGTAATGTTCTACACTCAGCGTTACCCAGAACAACCCATGATTATTAAAGGTGCTGGTGCTGGTGCAGATGTTACGGCTTCTGGTTTGTTTGCAGATATTATAAGAATTGCTAATAATTAATGATTACCGCTTTTGCGGAAAATAAACATGAAAAACGAAATCAAAATATTTTCGCCTGCTACAGTCGCTAACGTCGCTTGTGGATTTGATGTACTTGGCTTTTGTTTAGATACCATAGGAGATGAAATGGTTATTAGAAAAACAGAAGAAAAAGGAATTAAAATCACGAAGATTGAAGGCTACGACCTTCCGTTTGAAGCAGAAAAGAATGTTGCTGGTGTTTCGGCATTAGCAATGTACGATGCGTTACAGCCAGATTGCGGATTCGAAATTGAAATTTATAAAAAGATAAAACCAGGTAGTGGAATTGGCAGTAGTTCAGCAAGTGCTGCAGGTAGTGTTTTTGGTATGAATGAATTACTAGGAAAACCATTAACCAATACTGAGCTTACAAATTTCGCCATGAAAGGCGAAGCCTTAGCTAGTAAATGTGAGCATGCAGATAATTTAGCGCCTGCAATTTTTGGAGGATTTACATTAGTAAAAAGTGCTTGTCCATTAAAGGTATTAGAATTACCAACACCTTCTGATTTATTTGCAACATTAATTCATCCACAGATTGAAATTAAAACATCAGAATCTAGAGCCATATTGCCAAAAGAAATTCCTTTAGAAAATGCCATTACTCAATGGGCAAATGTTGGAAGTTTGGTACATGGCTTACACACTTCAGATTACGATTTAATAAAAGAATCATTAAATGATGTGGTTATAGAACCTTATAGAAAACAATTGATTCCGCATTTTGATGACGTAAAATCTGCTGCATTAGAAGCAGGAGCTTTAGGTTGTGCAATTTCTGGCTCTGGTCCTTCAATTTTTATGCTTAGTAAAAGTGAAGCTACCGCCAAAACGGTAGAACAAGCCATTCGAAAGGTCTACTCAAATACAGATATCAAATTTGAAACTTATGTTTCTAAAATTAATACCGAAGGAATTAGAATTTTGTAGAAATTACAGAAGACTGATGACTGAAGACTGAAGACTGAGTTAAATAATTACCAAATTCTGTCGAAAAAAATAATATAATACAATGAACTATTACTCTTTAAATAAAAAAGCACCCATTACAACTTTTGCAGATGCTGTAGTCCGTGGACTTGCACCAGATAAAGGTTTATATTTTCCTGAATCAATTACGCCTTTAGACCCTTCATTTTTTGAAACTATTGAAGACAAATCTAATACAGAAATTGCATTTGAAGCGATTAAACAATTTATACTTCCTGAAATTCCAGAAGATGTACTAAAAACGATTGTTGAGGAAACTTTAAATTTCGATTTTCCTGTTGTTGAGATTAATGAAAATATTTCAACCTTAGAATTGTTTCATGGTCCTACAATGGCTTTTAAAGATGTTGGCGCTCGTTTTATGGCGAGATGTTTAGGCTATTTCAACAAAACTAACACTAACGATGTTACGGTATTAGTAGCAACTTCTGGAGATACAGGAGGCGCTGTTGCTAATGGTTTTCTTGGTGTAAAAGGTGTTAATGTAGTTATCCTTTATCCAAGTGGTAAAGTAAGCGACATACAAGAAAAGCAATTAACAACTCTAGGACAAAATATTACAGCCTTAGAAGTAGATGGTGTTTTTGATGACTGCCAAGACATGGTAAAACGTGCCTTTATGGATAAAGAATTAACAAGTAAAATGCAACTAACATCTGCAAATTCAATAAATATTGCGCGTTGGTTACCACAGTTGTTTTACTTTATGTTTACCTATAAACAATTAAAATCTAAGCATAAAGAGATTGCATTTTCTGTACCAAGCGGAAACTTTGGAAATATCTGTGCTGGTATGGTTGCGCAAAAATTAGGTTTACCTATTAAACACTTTATTGCATCTAATAATGCAAATGATACGGTTGTAAAATATATGATTTCTCAAACTTACAACCCAAAACCATCCGTACAAACCATTAGTAATGCTATGGATGTTGGTAATCCTAGTAATTTTATCAGAATACAAGAATTACACAATAATGACTTTGATACGCTAAAGGCAAACCTATCTTCTTATAGTTTTACAGACCAAGCGACCAAAGAAGCTTTACTAGAAATCTATAAAGACTATAATTATATTGCTGATCCACATGGCGCTGTTGGTTATTTAGGTGCAAAAAAATACCAAGAAAATAATGATGCACATGTGGTGTTTTTAGAAACAGCACACCCAACAAAATTCTTAGATGTAGTTGAAGAGGTTATTGAAGAATCAGTGCCTTTACCACCACAAATTGAAGCAGTAATGGATAAAGAAAAAGTAGCTATTAAAGCGAGTTCTTATGAAGATTTAAAAGCATTTTTACTTAATAAATAATTTATTTTTAATAAATTGGATGAATAACATCATTTGCAGCTAAGCGTTCAATTATTTTATGAAGATAACTATAATAATATTTTTCTGTTCTGTATTTCAATTTGCTTTCTGTCAAAAAAAAATTGTTTATGCTAATGACAGCTTAACGATAATCACAAAATCTGAGTATGATAACGTTGAAGAAACCAGTTATTTAAGAAAATTAAAATTTCAAACAGATTCACTTTTAATATATGTTAATACATTAAGATTTCGTAAAGGAAAAATATCAACAAGTCTTTTAGATTCTATAAGGACTAAATTTTCATTACCAGAAGAGGTTGACTACGATGACAAAAAATTATTGATTATACATTATCTTCCTAAGAATGATTATACAAAATATCAACGTAAATCAAAAAAATTAAATATTGGAAATCACATTTTTGTGAATCAGCTAAATGCTGAAATTCGAGGTTTTGGCTCAGAAATTCAATGGATTCAAGATCCTGACATGATTATTGAAAATACATTCTTTATAGCTCCTTATCCTTGTGGAGGATTTGTTATAATTGACTATAAAGGTAATTACTTTACACATCGATTTGAATATCATCCAACATATGTTTTTAAAATAATAAAAGAAAACTTTAAAGATTATTTATTAATACAAAATGAAGTTATCTCAACAGAAGATTAACAAATAATGCCAAAAAACCTTTACACCATCTACGTTATAGAACTTTCTAAACGTGTGTTTACAGAAAATACGAAGTTTAGAAAAGCAAATCCGCAGTTTAACGGTGTTTTAGAATGTTTATATGTTGGCATGACGAGTAAAACGCCTAAAGAACGATTTCTTCAGCATAAAACAGGACATAGAAATAAGAAAGGCTATAAAATTTCTTCGAATATTGTTGAAAAATATGGTACGTATTTACGTCCTAGCTTATTTAATCATATCGACCCTTTTTTTACTAGAGCTGAAGCATTAAAAGCAGAAGAGCAAATAACGTTAGAATTAAGACGTGAAGGCTACGCTGTTTGGTCTAATTAATGTACAACAAACTTCTTTAAAGTTTCTTCGTATATCTTTTCATACATAGGTACGATATTTCGAAGATCGAATTTTTCAGATTGAATTTTCGCATTAATTTTAAACTTATTCAAAGTATCATCGTCAGATAAGATTTTAATTGCATTTTCTGACATGTCGTTTACCGCATTGACATCACTTAAATATCCCGAAAAACCATCTTCATTTACTTCTGGCAAACCTCCCGTATTCGTAGAAATTACAGGTACTCCATTAGACATTGCTTCCAGCGCAGCTAAACCAAAGCTTTCGGTTTTTGATGGTAATAGAAATAAATCACTGAAACATAAAATTCTGTCAATTTCATTACTATTTCCTAAGAAAACAACACGATCTGTAATTCCAAATTCTTCAACCAAGCGTTCTGCGGCTTCTTTTTCTGGACCTTCTCCAACCAACATTAATTTTGCTGGTAATTCCTTTTGAATATTATAGAAAATCTTAATAACATCTGGAATTTGTTTCACTTCCCTTAAGTTACTGATATGAGTGACAATACGCTCATTATCGTTAGCCATCATACCACGCTGACAATCTGTAAAATTATGTTCTAGTTTCTCAATATCAATAAAATTAGGAACAACGTGAATTTCCTCTTTAATATCAAATAAACGTAACGTATCTCTCTTTAAACTCTCCGAAACAGAAGTTACCGCATCTGATTTATTAATACTAAATGTTACAGCTGGCTTATAAAACGGATGACTACCAACTAATGTAATATCTGTTCCATGCAACGTTGTTACAATAGGAACAATAATTCCTTCGTCTTCTAACATTTGTTGTGCCATAAATGCTGCATAAGCATGCGGAATGGCATAATGAACATGCAATAACTCAATGCCATATAATTTAACCATATCTACTAATTTGCTCGATAAAGCTAATTCATATGGTTGGTAATGAAATAATGGATATTCTGGAACGTGCACTTCATGAAAATGTACATTGTTACTCAATAATTCTAGTCTAACGGGTTGGCTGTAGGTAATAAAATGAATTTCATGACCTCGCTTAGAAAGCTCAATACCTAATTCTGTAGCCACAACTCCACTTCCTCCAAATGTTGGGTAACACACTACGCCTATTTTCATGTAATATTTTTGGTTTTAAGTAATAAATTAAAAGTTGAAATGCTAATTATTTATCTGTAGTCGAAATAATATATAAGTCCTTTCTCACTCAATTTTTCAATTATCTAAAGTTACCATTTTACCGAGCTTAAGATTTAACTTTAATAACTTTTTAACGTTCGTAATTTGACGTTAATCAATAATGGCTTCATAAATTAAACGTTGAATTTCTGTTCTAATATTCTCGCGTAATAATAAATTTTTACCTGCTTGCGGATACGTTCTATTGGCTAAAAAGATATAAACAATTTCTTCTTCGGGATCTGCCCAAGCGTAAGTTCCTGTAAATCCGGAATGCCCAAAACTCGTCATAGATAAACAACCACAAGTTGGGCCTTCTTCGCCTAACTGAGGCTTATCAAAACCGATGCCTCGTCTATTATTGTTACCACAATAATAACAGTAATTAAACTTATCTACGGTTTCGTTTTTGAAGTAGCGCTTTCCGCCATAAAATCCTTTTTGCAAATACATTTGCATAATCTTTGCTACATCATTAGCGTTGCTAAAAACTCCTGCATGTCCTCCTACTCCATTTTGCATAGCTGCTCCCATATCATGAACATAACCATGTACCTTTTTGTAACGATAATAATTATCTATTTCAGTTGGTACAATATCTTTTAAACTAAACTTTTTTCGTGGATTATAGGTGGTACGATTTGCACCTAAAGATTTATAAAAACGATCTTGAGTAATTTCGCTAAGTGGTTTATCATAAAAACCTTCTAAATAATCCTTTAGAATATAGTAAGGTAAATCACTGTACCTGTATCGTAAAGATGAAAGTAATTCACTTTCTCTAATTATTTTCTGTATAGAATCTTGATAGTCATTACGCATAAAAAGTGTGTTAGTGACTTCTACATTGTATTCACTACTTCTAGTTTTTCTATAATATTTAGGATCAGGCTTTTTAGTGACAGTATCTAAAGTAGCGTAATAGAAGGGAATCCAAGGTTTCAGTTGCGCGTAATGCGATAACATTTTCTTTAAGGTTACATTCTTTTTGTTTGTATTTCGATATTCTGGAATTAACTTGCTCAATCTATCATCTAAAGAAATTGAACCTCTTTCTTCTAACTCCATTAAAACTGGTAAGGTTGCTAATATCTTGGTTAACGACGCTACATCATAGATGTCATCACTATCTACTTTATTTTTTTTAGAATAGGTATGATAACCAAAGTTTTTGTTATAAACCACCTTACCTTTTCGCGCTACTATTAATTGAATACCAGGCGTCATTTTTCCGTTTACAGCATGGTTGGCTACTGAATCTATTCGGCTTAATAGCTGAGAATCCATACCAACACGCTCTGGTAAACCGTAAGTTAAACTCATTAAAGAGTTATAAGTTTCTCCGGTACCTACTGGAAAAAATTCTCCTATGCTTACAGGTAATTTTCCTTTTGCTGGTAATGCACCAAAAATTAATTGCGCTGATTTTTGTTGCGCAATTTTACTATTTTGATAACTCATTACTATGCCTTCAATATTTTCTACAGACAATAAATCATTTAAGGCATAAGGTCTTGCGAACACGTCTAGTATTACTGTATTTGTTCTAGCGATTTCATACAACCATGCCATTTCTTTTTGAGAAAACTTAAATCCTTTCCACGGATTAGCATTAGATTTATGAAACCCAACAACAACAGTATTATAATTTTGAAGTTTATTTATTATCTCATTTAGTTGATCCGCTTTGATTTCATGTACTTTAGTGTACTTTTTTAATTCGTCTAAAAACACAGAACCATTATCATCACCTAAAGTTACATAGGCCACTTTCTTAGTTTCTAAGTCTCTAATTGGTAATAATTCATCTGAATTCTTAACAACTGTAATGGCATTTTCCATGAGTTCTTCATAGAGCGCATCGTCCTTTATTCTGTTTAAATCATTTTTTAAATTATAAATTCCTACTGGCGAATAATTATTAAGTCCAACTTTGTACTTCGCCATTAATATTTTCTTAACTGAATGTGACAATCGTTCTTCAGTTATGGTTCCATTGTTAAATGCCTCTACTAATTTCTCAATACCTTTTGCCGGATTTTCAGACATCAGCATAACGTCGTTACCTGCTAAGAAAGCCATTAGATCAATTTCTCCACCTTTCACTAAACTCCTAGCTCTTGTACCATCTACGCCTTTTTCTACATAATCAGCAGCACCTTTCATGGTTAAAGCATCAGTAAAAATTAAACCTTTAAAACCTAATTGCTTTTTTAAAATATCTGTAACAATATGTTTAGATAATGAAGAAGGAAATCCTCTCCTTTTTTCTAAACTTGGCACATTTAAATGCGCAACCATTACACTTGCCAAACCTTGTTTAATAAGTTTTTTATAAGGATATAACTCTATAGAATCTATACGTTTTGCACTAAAATTAATCGTTGGTAATTTTAAATGGGAATCATCCTCAGTATCACCATGACCAGGAAAATGCTTAGCATTAGCCAATGTACCAGCACTTTGCATGCCTTTCATAAAAGCTAATCCTTTTTCTGTTACATTATTTCTGTCTTCACCAAAGGAACGGTTTCCAATAATTGGATTATTTGGGTTTGTGTTAATATCTACTGCTGGTGCAAAATTAAAATGTACACCAAGTCGTTTACAATGTTCTCCTATTTGTCTTCCAGTTTGTTCTACTAAATTATTATCCGTAATTGCTCCGAGAGTCATATTCCAAGGAAAGGCATAAGTAGAATCTAAACGCATGCTTAAACCCCATTCTGCATCCATACCAACTAACAATGGAATATCTGAAGCCGCTTGTAACTCATTATTTAGTTTTGCTTGACGCACTGGTCCTCCATTAGAGTAAATTAATCCACCAATATGATGGTTCTTAATTAAACTAGCAATGCCATTTTCATGTGTTTTACCTTTGTCTGAAAACACTTGCACCATAAAAAGTTGTCCAACTCGTTCTTCTAAAGACATGGAGTTGTACAGACTATCTACCCATTTTTTTTGTTGGACAGCATCCTTTGTTTGAAGCGGATTATTAAAAAGATCTTGTGCAAAATTAATTTGAAAACACAAGCACATAAGAAAAAGGGCAAAGTAACGCATTGGCAATCTTTTTTCGTTTATTATTTAGATAACGAATATTGTGCCAAATTAGCATATTTTAAAGGAAGTATAAAGACTTTAAGATACTTTTATAAACGAGGTAATTAACAATTATGAGAGTAAATCGATATGACGATCATGGTATCCTAATAAATATAATACACCATCTAATCCTATACTAGATATTGAACTCTGGGCATTGTCCTTTACTTTTGGTTTGGCATGAAAAGCAATACCTAAACCTGCTAGATTAAGCATTTGTAAGTCATTTGCACCATCACCAACTGCAATAGTCTGCGCAATATCTATTTGCATTTCGTCTGCGAGTAATTGTAAATATTCGGCCTTTTTGCTTCCGTCTACGATATCTCCAATATAACCACCTGTTAAGGCACCATCTTTAATTTCTAATTGGTTAGCAAATACATAATCAATATCTAATTTTTTCTGAAGGTAATGACCAAAATAAGTAAATCCACCAGATAATATAGCTGTTTTATAACCATAATTGTGAAGTGTATCTATTAATCGTTTTGCGCCTTTTGTAATTGGTAAACGTTCTGCAACTTCTTGTAAAACTGATTCACTCAACCCTTCTAAAAGTTTCATTCGTCTTTTAAAACTTTCATTAAAATTGATTTCACCTTGCATTGCAGATTCTGTAATAGCTTTTACTTCATCGCCAACACCAGCTAATTCTGCAAGCTCATCAATAACTTCTGTTTGAATTAACGTTGAATCCATATCAAAACAAACCAAACGTCTATTACGTCTAAACATTGAATCTTCTTGAAAAGCAATATCCACATCTAATTCCTTAGAAATTTCCATAAACTTTGAAGTAAACTCCGTTTTATCACTTATTTTTCCTCTAATAGAAAGTTGTATAGATGCTCTTGGGTATTCTGCTTTTTTTACAAGTGACAAACGACCTGTTAAACGTTTAATAGAATCGATGTTTAAGTTCTTTTCTGAAATTACTTTTGTCACTTCAGATATTTGTTCTGCAGCTAATTTTTCTCCCAAAATAGTAACGATATAACGATCTTTACCTTGAAGACTTACCCAATTTTCATAATCTTCTAATGAAATTGGTTTAAACTTTGCTTTAATGCCTAATTCATAAGCTTTAAATAGCAAATCTTTGAGAACTGCAGCAGATTTTTTACCTGATTTTATTTCAAACATAATACCTAAGGATAAGGTATCGTGAATATTCGCCTGACCAATATCTAAAACTTTGGCATCATATTCAGCCAAAACACTAGTTAATGATGATGTTAATCCTGGTTTATCTTGTCCTGAAATATTTAATAAAAAAATGTCTGTAGCCACTTCGTAAAATTTGTTGTTGGTTGATAGTCACCGTAAAAATGACTATTCTATTTTAAATATGAAAGTTTTTTAGACGAAGTGTTATTTAATAAATCGGTTATGCCAACTCTCACTAGCAGGTACTTCCCAATTTTCATTAAACTCAGCGATGTTTGTTACTAAGTTATTAAATACAATAGTGTTTTTTGATACTGCCTTTTGTTGTGCCATTTTTTTAAAATCTACCAATGGCTTGTAAGCTATAAATTCACCTTGTTTATAAGATACATTCATTTTATCCATTAAATCAACTTTATACTGTTGTTCTAACTGTTGTATAAAACTTACGGAAGAATCAATAGAACAACCTGTTGCACTATTTAAACTCTGATCCATAGCAATTACTATAAATCGCTTATAAACTATTTTATAACCTGCTTTTAAATCTTTTCCATGAGCAGTCCATGCTTCAATGAATGTGTCTAATTGCGATTTAAGTTGCACTTGTTCATCATCTGAAAACGAACGGTTACATTGGTAAATCCAAACTCTTGATTCTTCTGGTAAAGTGTTAAAATCGACTAACATAAAATTTTTTAAGATTTGAGGGTTTTGATAAATTGAATTTTAGTACAATAATCTTAAGCTTCCGCAATCAACTCAGCAATATCCATTACTTTAATATCTGCTTCTTTTTCTTTGAACTTTACACCATCTGTCATCATTGTGTTACAATACGGACAACCTGTGGCAATAATTTCTGGCTGTGTTTCTAAAGCATCTTCAGTTCTAAGAATATTGATTTCCTTATTTCCTGGTTCTGCATCTTTAAACATTTGTGCTCCTCCTGCTCCACAACATAGTGCAGTTCCTTTGTGACGTTTCATTTCTACTAAAGTCGCATTTGTTTTTTTAAGAACATCTCTAGGTGCGTCATAAACACTGTTTGCTCGACCTAAATAACATGGATCATGGAACGTAATTCGCTTTCCTTTGAAAGTGTTTCCATCTAAAGTTAAACGACCTGCAGATATTAATTCTTCTATATATTGTGTATGATGAATTACATCATAATTACCACCAAGATTTGGATACTCGTTTTTTAAACAATTAAAAGAATGCGGATCGCAGGTTACAATGCGTTTTACTTCGTAAGCATTTAAAACTTCAATATTCATAACGGCTTGCATCTGAAACAGGAACTCATTACCAGCACGTTTTGCAACATCACCTGTATTACTTTCTTCTGTTCCTAAAACTGCAAAATCTACATTTGCTTTGTTTAAAATCTTGACAAATGCTTTTGTAATTTTCTTTGCTCTATCATCATAACTTCCAGCAGAGCCAACCCAAAATAAAATTTCTGGTTGCTTACCTTCTGCCATCATATCTGCCATAGTAGGCACTTTTAGTTGCTCGCTCATTCTATTTGATTTTTGTTAAAAGTTCAAAAGCTTTAAAATTTTTATATCAACTTTTCCACTTTTATAATCCTTCAACTTTATAACAGTATAACTTTAAACTTTCTAATTAGTTTTCGTCTTTCCAATTTAAACGATCCATTTGGTTATAAGGCCAAGGTGCTCCGTTGTTTTCTATATTAGTCATCATGTTATTTAATTCCATTGGTGCAGCACTTTGCTCCATTACTAAATAACGACGCATATCCATAATAATAGATAATGGATTGATGCTTACAGGACATTCTTCTACACAGGCATTACAAGTTGTACATGCCCAAAGTTCTTCGTTTGTAATATAATCTCCTAAAAGTTGTTTACCGTCATCTACAAACTTACCTTTATTAAGGTCTATGTTTTTACCAACTTCTTCTAGACGATCTCTAGTATCCATCATAATTTTACGAGGCGACAATTTCTTGCCTGTAAGATTCGCAGGACATGCCGACGTACAACGACCACACTCAGTACAAGTGTATGCATTAAGTAATTGCACTTGTGTTAAATCCATAACATCACTTGCTCCAAATTTAGCTGGCACTTCATCCTCTGCCGTTTCTGGAGGTGCGGCATAAGGATCTGCGTCAGGATCCATCATTAATTTTACTTCTGCAGTTACAGCTTCAAGATTATTGAATTTTCCTTTTGGTTCAACACTTCCATAATATACATTAGGAAATGCTAAAAGGATATGTAAGTGTTTAGAAAAATATAAATAGTTTAAGAAAATTAGTATACCTACAATATGAATCCACCATGCAATTCTTTCTATGGTGTGTAAAGTTTCTAGCTCAAATCCCCTAAACCAAGGTGCTATGAATTGCGTAATTATATTTCCAGAGTTTGAAGCTTGAAAACTTGTATCTGTTGCATTCATCAGTAGAAACAAACACATTAAAACAACTTCAAAATAAAGTATAATGTTACCATCACTCTTTGGCCATCCTTTCATTTCTGAACTTAAGAAACGTTTAATTTTAATCACATTTCTTCTGATCCAGAATATAATGACAGATACCAAAACCATTACAGCTAAAACCTCGAATGAACCAATTAAAAAACCATATAATAAAGCTGGCAAATACTCTTGACCAATACGATGTGTTCCAAAAAGTCCATCGATAATAATTTCGAGAACTTCCATATTAATAACCACAAAACCTACGTATACAATAGCATGTAGAAAGCCTGAAACTGGTCGTTTTATTAATTTACTTTGTCCTAATGCAATATTTACAACGTTTTTCCAACGTTCGGATTTATTGTCATCTGCATTGACTTTGTGACCTAATTTAATATTACGAATTAGTTTTTTTACATTATTAGCAAAATAACCAATACCTGCAATTAATAATATTGCAAAAATTATATTTGGTAAGTATTCCATAGAGTTGGATAATCTAATTGTTGTTTAATTGAGCTTCTGTAGGTTTCTCGTAAGGGATTTCTTTTTTAGACAAAATACGTCTGTAACGCGCTGGGTGTAATTTTATATCCAATATTAGAAGTTCTAATTCTTTAGTAGCGCTTTCAAGATTATTGTATAGTTTTTCATCTTTCAACAACTTGCCCATTGAACCTTTGCCAGCTTCTAATCCAGATGCTAATTGGTTGAATTTTAAAACCATATCATCTAAATTCTTAATAGATTGTGCAAGATTAGCCTCATTTAATCCTTTTGTTAATTCTGCTAATTCTGAGCTAGATTTCTCAAAATTTGCTAGCATTGAAGCTATTTTTTCATCATTCTGCTTGATCAAACTATTGGCTGATGAAGCAAGATTTTTAAATGTTTTAAGCGTAGAATTTAATTCGGCTATAGTTTGTTTTAATCCGTTATCAGAATCATCTTCAACTAAAGCATTAATATTAGTTAACAATGTATCTGAAGCACGTAATGTAGATCCTAAATCTTCACTAATTCCAGAAAAATTCTTTTCTAAAGAAGAAATCATTCCAGGCTTAATTTCAGATTTAATAAAATCCCCATCTTTAGCTATATTGCCATCATTTGCATCTACAATAGCTAAACCATTACCTCCCATTAAACCATCTTGATATAATCTTACAATACTATTTTTAGAGAATTTTAATTCTGGTGTAACGTTAAATGCAACTTTAGTTTTACCCGATTCAAAATCATATTGAATACTTTCTATTTTACCTATTTTATTACCCTTTACGGTTACTGGCGAAGCCATAGATAATGAGTTATAATCGAATTCTGTGTAGTAGGTGTTAGTACGTCCAAATAAATCTTCACCTTTAAGATAGGTAAATAAATAAATGCAAAAAGCGATACCAGCAATGACTAGTATAGCTGTTTTAACTTCTCTTGAAATTTTCAATGGGCTATTCTTTGGTTTAAAACAAAATTAGGAATAAATATATTAATAATATTCTTAATTACTAGCAGATTTCAATGCTTCGGTCATGCTAATCCTTTTACCTGCTTTAAAAGCAACAATAAATGCACCTGAATATTCTTTTCTTGCTTTGTTTAGCAAATTTTGAATCTCATTATAGTCTGAAGTTTTACCACTATAATATTTAAAGATATTGCCTGCTTTATCTCTAGTTATTTCACTTAAGCCTTTAAAATTATATGATTTTGGTTCTAATTGTTTTGAACTCGCTGCAATTTGAACTTTAAACGTAATGCCTTCAATAATTTGAGGAGTTTCTTCTTCAGTTGGCGTAGTGACTTCCTTATTTGCAATGGACAAGTGACTTCCAACATTTAAATCGAGTTCTTCTTTATAATCTATAATAGCCGTTTTTATAGCACTCGCCATTTTTGTTTGACCAGCTTTTGTATTTAAGTAACTTCCTTCCTTTTTATTCGTTAAAAAACCAACTTCTACCAAAACACTTGGCATATATGTATTTCTAATAACTAGTAAGCTAGCTTGTTTTAATCCTCTACTTTTTCGTTTTGCTTTACCTATAAAATTATCTTCAATCTTTCTTGCTAAAATAATACTCTGTTCCACATAAATTTCTTGCTCAATAGTAAGGGCAATACCTGATTCAATGGAATTAGGATCAAAACCTTCATAATGCTCTTCAAAATTCTCTTCTAAGAAGATCACTTCATTTTCACGCTTTGCTACTTCAAAATTTCTATTTGTATTTTTTTCTCCTAATACAAATGTTTCTGTTCCACTGGCTTGTGAGCTATGCGCATTACAATGGATAGAAACAAATAAATCTGCATCTGCTTTATTGGCAATATTAGCGCGCTCGTGTAGTTCTACAAACACATCTGTTTTACGTGTATAAATTACCTTTATATCTGGGTTCTTAGCCAAAGATTTACCAACCTCTAAAGTTACTTTAAGCGCTATATCTTTTTCGCTATGACCATTACCAACATTACCAGAATCATGACCACCATGACCAGCATCTAACACCACCACAAACTTATCGTCTTGCGCATGCAATTGACTATAAGATGTTAAAGAACTTATAAATAAAAGTAGTAAGAATACTATTAAGTGATTTTGCTTCGTTTGCATATTTTATTAACGATTTATATACTCGGTTTATTACATGTTTTTAACTGTAACAGCGTATTTTTCAACTTTATGATTTTAATAAATCAATCACAAAAAAATAACTGTACTTTTGGCGTTTCAAAAACCGAGCCATACTTTTACAAAAATACATCTAAAAGGATTGCGTACAAATAGATTATACATACTTTTTTCCCTGAGTTTTACAGTGTTTATGAACACTTTGAGCTTCGCCCAAGAATTACCTAAACCTAAGGCTTCAATTCCGGCAGAAAAACCGAAGGATACAACTACAATAGGTATAAGTGATATCGCTAAACTCCCTGTAAACTCAACTGAAACTGACAGCACAGAAAATGACTCTTTAAAAAAGAAAGAGTTTTTAACAGGTATTGTAAAATATAGAGCTGCCGATTATGTTTCTATGAATCAAAGGACACAGAAAATTTATATGTACAATGAAGCCGAAGTGCTTTATGAAGACATGGAAATTAAAGCTGGTGTCATAGAAATTGATTACAGTAAAAATTTAGTCTATGCAGGCCGAATAAAAGATTCGACTGGTTATTCTCAACGACCGGTTTTTACGCAAGGTGCTAATGTCATAGAACCAGATTCTATTGTTTTCAACACAGAAACAAAAAAAGCGCTAGTATTTAATTCTAGAACAGAACAACAAGGCTTTAAAGTCTATTCTCCTATTACTAAAAAGGAGAACGATTCTGTTTACTTTATGAAAAGAGGACGATTTACAACTGCTGAGGATGAAGAAGATCCGGAATACCAATTTGTCACGTCGAAGATGAAATTAGTCCCTAACAAAAAAGTTATTGTAGGACCAACATATATGGAAATCTATGGTGTGCCAACGCCTATTGCATTGCCGTTTGCCTTCTTTCCTATGACTCAAAAGCAAACATCTGGAATTATATTCCCTTCCTTTGGAGAAGATACAGGTAGTGACAGAGGTTATTTTATTCAAAACGGCGGTTATTATTTTGCAATTAGCGACCATTTAGATTTAGCTGTTTTAGGAGATTATTATACCAATGGTAGTTACGGATTGCGAGTAGAAAACAATTACGCAAATCGTTATAGATACCGAGGAAACATAAGCTTTAGATACGAAAATTTATTAGACAGCGAACGTGGATTTTCAGACTTTAGTCAAAGCACTATCTATAACTTGAGATGGTCGCACAGCCAAGACGCAAAAGCCAATCCTAATGCTCGTTTTTCTGCTTCGGTTAACTTAGGAAGTAGCACGTATTATCAAGAATCTGTAAATCAGTTAAATCAATCTAACTTTTTAAACAATACACTTGCCTCTTCTGTTTCTTACTCAAAAACTTTTGTGGGTGAACCACAAGTTAATTTAAGCTTAACAGCATCGCATAGTCAAAATACAAATACTGGAGATATAAATTTAACGTTACCAACCTTACAAACCTCTGTAGGAAGAATTTATCCATTTGCACCAAAGACTGGTTCTAAGAAAGGAATTATTCAAAATGTTAATTTCCAAGTTACGTCTAGAGGTGAATATTCTATAAGTACTAATGACAGTATTTTTGGTAAAAGTGAAATGTTTGATGATGCTAAAGTTGGTATGAAACATAGCTTACCAATAACCACTAATTTTAAAGTTTTTGATTACTTTAGTGTGAGTGCTAATGCTAATTTAGAAGAAAACTGGACGCTTAAAACCGTTAGCAAATATTACGACCAGACAAACGAAGAAGTTGTTACGATAAATCAAAATGGTTTTGATCGTTTTTTAACTTATAATTTTGGTGCTAGCATTGGTACTACCGTTTACGGAATGTACAATTTTGAAAAAGAAGGCAAAGACCCAAAAATACAAGCCATAAGACATGTAGTAAGACCATCTCTAAGTTATTCCATTACACCAGCCTTTGATCAGTATTATGAGACGTATGATGTCGTTGATGCTGATGGAACAACTTCAGTAGAATATACACGTTTTGAAAATTCACTTTACGGAAATCCTAGTAATCGCTACTCTAGTAGTGTAGGCTTATCAATAGGTAATAACCTTGAAGCTAAGATTAAATCTAAAGATTCCACAAAAACAGAACCTGAGAAAGTTTTTATTCTAAATAACCTTAATTTTTCTACTGCTTATGATCTGGCAGCCGATTCACTTAATATAAGCCCTGTAAGAGTGAGTGGCGGAACACAGATTTTGAATAACAAAATGAACATTAACTTTGGGATGACTTTAAATCCCTACGCCTTAGATAGCAATAACAATGTTGTAAATACTTTTAATATTAATAATGGTGGTAGTTTATTTCGTTTAACATCGGCCAATCTAACCATGAGTTATACGCTTTCTAATGATAGTTTTTCAGGCAAAGACACAGAGAGAGACTCGTCATCATCTCGAGAGTCCGTGAGATCAGGAGGGCGAGATGATGACCTTTTTGGAAGAGCTGAAGATTTCGCAGACAAACGACTCTCTGACGACGATAAAGGAGAAGAAAAAGAAAATAATAATGAATTTTATAATTACAAAATACCTTGGAATTTGAGGTTAGCATATTCCGCAAATTATGGCAACACACGTCGTGAAAATGCTATTTCTTCGCATTCACTTATGTTTTCTGGAGACGTGGATTTATCACCTCGTTGGAGTGTCGGAGCCTCCTCTGGTTACGACTTTTTAAATCAAGGATTTACCTATACACAATTACGTTTTGAACGAGATTTAATGAGCTGGCGAATGAATTTTTCTTGGATTCCATTTAGTGATCGTAGTTCTTGGAATTTCTTTATTGGTATAAAATCAAGTATGCTTTCAGATTT
This sequence comes from Winogradskyella sp. 4-2091, assembly GCF_045765065.1. Taxonomy (NCBI): domain Bacteria; kingdom Pseudomonadati; phylum Bacteroidota; class Flavobacteriia; order Flavobacteriales; family Flavobacteriaceae; genus Winogradskyella; species Winogradskyella sp. 4-2091. The sequence continues at coordinate 83,563 of NZ_JBJKOD010000007.1, read as the reverse complement.
AAAATATGATCAGCGTAAACGTGCAGACCGTAGCGTAGGAAATTAATCTGATTTCTAATATCATTTTTCTAATTCAACCCTTTTCATATTTTAATATAGACTTTTTATATCGCTGTTTATTATAAAAAAAATAGATTAAATTTGATGTATTGTTTAACGTAATCAAACGCTCTATTATGAGAGAAATAACATGAAGAAAATAATTCACACAACGAAAGCACCAGCTCCAATAGGACCATATAATCAAGCAGTTTTAACAGGAAACACATTATACACTTCGGGTCAAATTGCGCTTCATCCTGAAACAATGGAACTTGTAATTGACGATATAAAAACCGAGACTAGACAAGTTATGGAAAACATGAAAGCTGTTTTAGAAGCTGCAGATATGACCTTTGAAAACGTTATTAAATCATCTATATTTATTAGTGATATGAATAACTTTAAGCAAATCAATGACGTTTACGGAAAGTATTTTGATGAAGCCACTGCACCAGCTAGGGAAACTGTTGAAGTTGCTAATTTACCAAAATTTGTAAATGTTGAAATTAGCATGATTGCTATAAAGTAAATGTTAATAAAACAAAAACACTTCTGCTTATATAAAGCAAGTATTTATTTGAAAGAATTGTACTTTTGATAGTAACCTTACACTAGCTTCAAACATGCGTATAGAACATGATATTAAATTAGGATTTAAGGATGTAATGATTCGTCCAAAACGTTCTACATTAAAAAGTAGATCACAAGTAACTTTAGAACGTAATTTTACATTTTTAAACAGTACCGCGAATTGGAAAGGCGTGCCAATCATGGCTGCCAATATGGATACTGTTGGTACTTTTGAAATGGCTTTAGAGTTATCAAAACTTAAATTATTTACAGCAATTCATAAACACTATTCAGTTGAAGAATGGAACTCTTTTCTCTCTGATGCGCCAAACGGACTCGAAGATTTTATTGCCATTAGCACTGGTACAGGTAATGAAGATTCTAATAAATTAAAGGCCGTTTTTGAAAGCAATCCTCAATTAAAATTTATATGTATTGATGTAGCCAATGGTTACTCAGAGCATTTTGTAAATTTCGTACAACAGACAAGAAAACTATACCCAGATAAAGTCATTATTGCAGGGAATGTTGTTACTGGTGAAATGGTAGAGCAATTGCTTCTCTCAGGTGCAGATATTGTTAAAGTAGGCATTGGCCCAGGCAGTGTCTGTACTACGCGAGTAAAAACAGGCGTTGGTTATCCACAATTGTCTGCCATTATTGAATGTGCAGATGCCGCGCATGGTTTGGGTGGACAAATAATTAGTGATGGTGGTTGTGCTACTCCTGGAGATGTTGCTAAAGCATTTGGCGCAGGCGCAGATTTTGTAATGCTTGGTGGTATGTTTTCTGGCCATACTCAAAGTGGTGGTAAAGTTATTACGCGTAACGGTAAACAATACAAACAATTTTATGGGATGAGCTCTTCTACAGCCATGGATAAGTATGTTGGTGGTGTTGCTGAGTATAGAGCTAGTGAAGGGAAAACTGTTGAAGTTCCGTATAAAGGTGATGTAAAAAACACTTTGCAAGACATTTTAGGTGGCTTGAGAAGTACCTGCACATATGTTGGTGCTGAGCGATTAAAGGAGTTAACTAAGCGTACTACTTTTATTCGAGTAGCAGAACAAGAAAACCAAGTTTACAATAAGTAGACTTGACTTATTTACAAACACATATCGCTTGAAACTAAAAAAACAAGACTTAAAAGATTTTCTAGACGAGAAAGTTATTCTCTATAACAGTCCAAAATTTATTGATAGTGATCCTATACAGATTCCTCATCAATTTTCTAAAAAAGAAGATATAGAAATTTCTGCATTCTTAACGGCTACAATCGCTTGGGGAAACAGAAAAAGTATTATTAATAATGCACATCGCATGATGGAATTGCTAGACCACTCCCCCTTTGAGTTTGTTATGCAGCATCAAGATTCGGACTTAGAACGATTTAATGGATTTGTTCACAGAACGTTTAATAGTGATGATTTAATGCAGTTTGTAAAAAGCCTGAGACACATATATCAACAACATAAAGGTTTAGAAGCTCTATTTGCAAAATATGCTGATACAGCTTCTCTTCAAAATAGTATTCATCAGTTTAAAAATGTGTTTTTTGAACAACCACATTTAGAACGTACTAAAAAACACATTAGCGACCCCTTTAAAAACTCCGCAGCCAAACGCATTAACATGTTTCTTCGTTGGATGGTTAGAGCGGATACTAAAGGTGTAGATTTTGGAATTTGGAATTCACTCTCACCATCGCAATTAAGTTGTCCTTTAGATGTACACTCTGGAAATGTAGCTAGAAAATTAGGACTATTAAATCGCAAGCAAAATGATGGTAAAGCCTTAGCAGAATTAGACAAATCATTGAGGCAATTAGACCCAAAAGATCCCGTTAAGTATGATTTTGCTCTTTTTGGATTAGGTGTTTTTGAAGGTTTTTAAATCTAAGAACAGCGTATAAAAAAAGGTTTCCACATTGGAAACCCTTTTTTTTATTATGAATTGAAGTATTTTAAATTAGCCCTTTAACCAAGCTGATTTTAATGCTTTTTGACTTTCAGTTGCGTTTTCATCATCCATCAATTTCTCCTCAGATGCATACGCTTTGGTTAACGTTGCTTTTATTAGAATTGGCTTTCCATCACGTTCTAAGTCCATTGTTATTTCTTGACCTTCTTGCCACCCAAACATACCACCAATAACACCTTGCGCATTAGCTAACGTTAAATCAGTTCCATTCACTTTCTTAATTACATCTCCAGCTAAAACACCTTGCGATTTCCAGAACGAATTCTTCTCAACCATTGGAGAAAAGAAAATGATACCTTTTTCTTGATCTCCATCAAAGATCACATTTTGGCCTCCTGCAAAAATATAGTTCGTTTCTACTTGAGATGCTCCCATTTTTAAACCTGCCATTGCAAAAAATTCTTCGTAATTAATTGGCACATCTCCTTCTACATGCGTTTTTAAAAATTCACCAACACTTGGGTAGGTCATTGCCGTAATTTCTGCAATCAATTTATCATCTTCAAAAGGCTTTTCTTTTCCATATTTTGCAGATAATTCTTTCATTAGAGAAAGCATACTTCTGTTTCCATCACTTTCTTTTCGCATTAAAATATCAATACACATACCTATTAATGCGCCTTTCATGTACACATTGTAATACTGATCAGCGTATGGTTCCTCTAATACGTTTTCACTCATAATGGTAAAACTCATAGCATCATCTAAACGCGATCTAGAAATATTTATTTTAGACTGCATTGTGTTAAAAAATGTTGCCTCATCAACTAATCCTTCAAATACTTGAAAGTGTTGTGCAAAATATTCTGTTACACCTTCATACATCCATAAATGCTTAGAAAATGTAGGTTTGTTATAATCAAAGTAATGTACATCTTCAGAATGCACAGATAATGGTGTTACAATATGAAAAAACTCATGTGCAACAACATCAATCATTGATGCTTTTAAAGCTTCTAACGGACTGTTTTCACTAAATACAACCACTGTAGATGTATGATGTTCTAACGCTCCAAAACCTTTTGGCGACGTTTCATCTCCTCGCGACAAATACACATAAATATCATATCGTGGTGTACTGTTTACATCCCCTAAATAGCTCTTTTGAGCTTCCATCATTTTGTAAACTGTTTCTTTTAAGCTTGCTGCAGTATGTTTTCCTGTAGGCGAATAAAGACTCAAAACAATTTTAATATCGCCAACCATAAATTCTTCAACATCTAATTTTCCATACATCATTGGGTTGTCTGTTATATCAAAATAACGTTGTGCAAAATAACTACTCGTTATAACCGTTCCGTTATCGCTAGACTTTACACCTTTATCTTCTAAAGCAGACGTTCTAGCAAAATTTGCTGGTCCTGTTACATCTAAAGCATATTGATTATTCTTTAAAGAATCAAAATAACCTATAAAACCATGAAGATTTAAAACATAATTTTCTTCTTCAATATTAGTACCTGCTGGCGAAAAAGGTTGCTCTCCTCCTATACCACCAGTAGTTTCAATATCAAATGTATCGTTTACATAATATTGAATTTTATCTAATTTAGTTGCATCTGCAATAGTCCAAGTATTAGTATCTACCTTAGTTACTGTTAACTCATTTCCTTCATAATCTAAAGCTTTAAAGTCATCAACATACTTACCAAAGTCACTAACGGAATAGGTTCCTTGTACCACTCTTGGTAATCTATAAGTTACTGTTTCGGTTGTAAAACGACCTGGATTTATTGTTACAGGTACTCTATCATTATCTACAGCTGTTAAATCTAATACTGTAACAATAGGATTGCTAATTGCTAAATCATCTACCGTTGGTTTTGCAGATCCACAACCTACCAAAACAACACTTAAGCCAAGTATGGCTAAATAATTCTTCATGTTTAAATTTTTAATTTTTTTATAAGACCCACAAATCTACAATGTGTTACTATTAAAAACCTAAAGGTTTTGTTAAATTCGCAATATGTCACAACCTTTAGTTAGTATTTTAATTCCCTTTAAAAACACAGAAGCCTTTATTGCTGAGTGTATTCAGTCCGTTTTACATCAGACTTACAACAATTGGGAAGCTATTTTTATTGATGATAATTCCGATGATAAATCGTACAAAATAGTCCAAAATTATACTAAAACAGATTCTAGACTTAAAGTTTACAAGAATAATAACTCAGGAATTATAGAAGCCTTAAAAACGGCCTATTCTAATAGTTCTGGCAGCTATATTACCAGAATGGATAGTGATGATATTATGACACCTATCCGACTTGAAACAATGGTTGCTAATCTTGAAGCCCATGGCAAAGGACATTTAGCCGTTGGCCAAGTTAAATATTTTAGAGCAGACGGACTTAGTGATGGTTTTGCGCGTTATGAAACTTGGCTGAATCAACTGACAATTACAGGTTCTAATTATTCTGAAATTTATAAAGAATGTGTCATTCCATCACCTTGCTGGATGCTTAGTAGAGAAGATTTTGAAGCTTGTAACGGATTTAACTCTGAGATTTATCCTGAAGATTACGATTTAGCATTCCGGTTTTATAAGGCAAAATACGCCTGTATTCCTTGCAATAAAGTATTACTGCATTGGCGAGATTACAGTACAAGAACTTCAAGAACCCACGAGCATTATGCAGAGAATTCCTTTTTAGACCTAAAAGTGAAATACTTTTTAGAATTGAATTACGATGCCTCTAGACCATTAGCCATTTGGGGCGCAGGACACAAAGGAAAAACCTTAGCCAAAATATTATTGACACAACAGATTCCGTTTTATTGGATATGCGATAATCCAAAGAAAATAGGAAAACATATTTACGACCAAGAGCTCTATAATTTTGATTATTTAGCTGAACTTAAAAACCCTCAAAGTATTGTAACTGTTGCCAACACCAAAGCACAAGAAGAAATAACTCAGTATTTTGAAACTCAAAAGATGCAATCGATGATTGATTATTACTTTTTCTGTTAAATTTCTCAGAAGCTGAACGAGGTTATCTCTAATGATTATTTATATTTGAACAATGCCGACCTGCTAGGTTTTTGAAACATAATTATTCGTAAGAATATACTATTTTCAACGGTCTAACGTCGCACCTCTAAAGTCCCCTCAAGGGGACAATTAATAAAAAAAATCTTTCAGTTTTTTTTATTCGCAATAGTGAGACTGTCCCCTTGAGGGGACTTTAGGGGTGTAAACAAATGAAAAATAAAGCATCAAAAGTTTAAAAACAAACAGATAACAACAACGCATGCAGTTTAAAAATCCCGAATTACTTTACGCACTTTTTCTGCTGGTTATTCCTATTCTTATACATTTATTTCAGCTTCGTCGTTTTCAGAAAGTTGAATTTACCAATGTTAAGTTTTTAAAGTCTGTAAAGCTACAAACACGTAAAAGTTCTCAGTTAAAAAAATGGATTACGCTTTTTACGAGAATGCTACTTTTAGCTTGTGCTATCATTGCGTTTGCACAACCTTATATACCAAATACAGAAGCGTTTAATGAAACTCAAGAAACCGTTATTTACTTAGACAATTCCTTTAGTATGGAAGCCACTGGCAGCAACGGAACCTTACTTAATGCATCCATACAAGATATTATAAATACATTGCCAGAAGATGAAAAAATTAGTCTTTTCACTAACGATAAAACCTTTAGAAACACAACCGTTAAAGCCTTAAAAAACGATTTAATTCAATTAACATATTCACCAAACCAACTTAACTATGATGCGGTTTATTTAAAAGGAAAACAGTTATTCTCTAACACAGGTACTTCAACAAAGAATTTAGTTTTGGTGTCTGATTTTCAGCAAAAAGGCAATCTTTTAAATTTTGAAAAAGATTCTACGGTTCAACTAAAATTAGTGCAACCAAAATCGACATTGGTTTCCAACATTAGTATAGACAGCGTTTATGTTTCTAATTCTACTTCTGAAACTTTAGATTTAAACGTAAAATTATCTAACCAAGCGGAACCAGTTGACAACGTTACCATTTCTTTATTTAATGATGATGTGTTACTTACAAAAAGCGCAGTGTCTATAGATGACGATGCAGAAACCATTTTTACAATTGCCAACAATAAAGCCATTAATGGTAAAATAACAATTGAAGATGCAGGTTTGCAATATGATAACACCTTCTTCTTTAATATTAATACAAAACCAAAAATTAAAGTTTTAGCGATTAACGAAACTGCAGATGATTCGTTTCTAAATCGGATTTATACTGAAGATGAATTCGACTTTAAAAGTTTCAAATTAAACGCACTTAATTTTAATTTAATTCCTGAACAAAACCTTATTATTCTCAATGAATTAAACAACATTTCTAATGCTTTAAAAACAGCCTTAATGGCGTTTAGAAATGATGGTGGTAAATTATTAATTATTCCCTCAAGTAAAATTGATTTAAATTCTTATAATCAAACACTTAAAAACTTAAATATTAGTGCTTTTTCTAACCGAAATACGAATAAAAAACGGATAACAAGCATCAATTATAATCATCCACTTTTGGCTAATGCATTTTACTCTAAAGTGACTAATTTTCAATATCCAAAGGTTGAAACATCATATAGTTTTGCTTCAAATTCTAATAACGTTTTATCTTACGAGAATGGTTCGCCTTTTTTAGTTGGAAACATTAATACTTACGCTTTTTCTTCAGCAATAAATTCTGATAATTCAAACTTTAAAAATTCACAATTAATTATTCCTGTGTTGTATAATTTAGGCTTACAGAGTTTAAAATTATCGCAATTGTATTACACTATTGGCCAACCCAATTCTATTGCTATTCAAACAACCATTGGACAAGATGATATATTAACTTTAGATGCTAAAGAAACTTCTGTAATTCCGCTTCAAAAAACATATAGTAAATCGGTTGTTATAGAAACTGACGATTTCCCAAATGTAGCAGGAATTTTAAACGTTAAGAACAAAGAAAACGTTCTCGAAAACCTCAGTTTTAATTACAACAGAGCAGAAAGTAACCTTAATTATTACGATTTAAATGCTTTTACTGAAACAGATGTAGAAACGAGTTTAGCAACCACAATTAATAATATAAAAAGTGACACAAGTATTAATGCGTTATGGAAATGGTTTGTTATTTTTGCATTAATATTTCTAATAATTGAAATGTTACTTCTAAAATATCTTAAATGAACGCACTCATAAAATCTGCAACCATCGTTGATTCTAAAAGTGATTTTCACAATGAAACGGTTGATATTTTAATTGAAAAAGGTCGTATTTCCAAGATTTCAAAACGCATATCCAATCCCAATAATTACAAAGAAATTAAACTAGACAATTTGCATGTTTCGCAAGGTTGGTTTGATAGTAGTGTATCTTTCGGCGAACCTGGTTATGAAGAACGCGAAATCATTAGTAACGGTTTAAAAACTGCTGCCAATTCTGGTTTTACTGCTGTGGCCTTAAATGCCAATTCTAATCCTGTAATTGACAGTTATGCAGACATTACGTTTGTAAAATCTAAAGCACAAGATAATGCCGTTAGCCTCTATCCTATTGGTGCTTTGACACAAGGCAGCCAAAGTGAAGATTTAGCGGAGTTGTTTGATATGACTAATGCTGGCGCTGTCGCTTTTTACGATTACCAAAAGCCAATTTGCAATCCTAACTTAATGAAAATTGCATTGCAATACGCGAGTAATTTTGATGGTTTAGTATGTTCTTTTCCTCAAGAATCTAAAATTTCTGGTCTTGGTGTTGCCAACGAACATATTAATAGTACCAAATTAGGTCTAAAAGGAAATCCGGCTTTAGCGGAAGAATTGCAAGTCGCAAGAGATTTATTTTTGTTAGAATATACCGAAGGCAAACTACACATACCAACAATTTCTACAGCAAAATCAGTAGAATTGATACGAGCAGCGAAAGCTAAAAAGTTAAATGTAACCTGCAGTGTGGCTGTCCATAACCTTATGTTTACAGATGACGTTTTACATAGTTTTGACACCAACTACAAAGTATTGCCACCTTTAAGAACACAAACAGATTGTGATGCCTTAGTTGAAGGTTTAAAAGACGGCACTATTGATATGGTTACTACTGACCATAACCCAATTGATATTGAAGACAAGAAGATAGAATTCGATTATGCTAAATACGGAACTATTGGTTTAGAATCTGCTTTTGGAGCGTTACAAACGTTATTTACAACTAAGAAGACAATTAGTCTTTTAACCCAAGGAAAATCGAGGTTTGGTGTTGCTGAAACTACAATAAACGAAGGCGAATTAGCCGATTTAACTTTATTTAATCCAGATACTTCTTATGAGTTTTGTAAAAGCGATATTACCTCTCGCTCTAAGAATAGCATGTTTTTAAGAACTGAATTAAAAGGGAATACATATGGCATTATTGCCAACAATAAAATTGCATTAAAATAATGGATAAAAATACAATAGACGAAGGCAAAACTTTAGGTTTAGTAGCTTACTTAACTTTATTTGGTACGTTGATTGCCTTTTTTATGAACCAAGACAAAAAGAATCCGTTTACGGCATTTCATATAAGACAAGGATTAGGCTTAGGTATTCTTTATATGATTATTGCTTTTCTTGTCAGTAGTATGGATAGCATGATGGTAAGCATGTCTTTTTGGATTTTCTTTTCAATTTTATATTTCTATGGTTTAATAGGAGCTATTTCTGGAAAGATGAATAAAATTCCATTAATTGGAGATGTGTTTCAAAATGTATTTAAATCCATTGGTCAATAATTATGTCTAAACTACACTATATCACAAGACCTTCTTCTTTAAAAGAAAACGCACCACTTTTAATTATGTGCCATGGTTACGGAAGTGACGAAAATGATTTATTTTCTTTTGCTTCAGAATTGTCAGAAGAATTAATGATAATTTCTTTAAGAGCACCTTACGCTATGCAACCATACGGAAATGCATGGTATGCTATAAATTTTGATGCTGATAAAGGAAAATGGAGTGATAACGAACAAGCTAAAGAGTCAGTGGATAAAATCGCCGAATTTATAGATTATGCTTGTAATACCTATGCTGTGGATTCTAAAAATGTAACCTTATTAGGATTTAGTCAAGGGACTATTTTAAGCTATGCTGTGGCACTGACGTATCCTGATAAAATTAGAAACATTGTGGCTTTAAGTGGTTATGTTAATGAAGATATTATACCTAAATCAATAAATAAAGCAGACGTTTCTCATCTTAACTTCTTCTGTTCTCATGGTTCCGTAGACCAAGTCATTCCGGTAGATTGGGCACAGAAAGCGCCTGTGTTTTTAAAAGCTTTAGATGTTAATCATGTGTATTCTGAATATCCTGTAGGACATGGTGTTGCACCTCAGAATTTTTATGATTTAAAAGATTGGTTAAAAAACCATATTTAATCTGAAATAATTAGGTTTGAAAACGCACATAAATCACTAATTACAATAAGTGTATACTCTGAATCTCTGAAACTAATTAACTGATGGATACATTAAATACTCTACCAATTTGTATTTAAGCTGATTTTGTTCATCAATCTCGTAACTCACAAAAATTTCGCCCCAAAATTCGCCGTCCGTGAAATTAGCAATGATCCATTTGTGATTTAAAACTCTAATTTTATTAATTAAAAGTTTAGATTCCGTCATAGAAACGTAAGGCACTATAGGATGGTCATCACCTTCGTAGTCATTCATATTATATAATCCCTCTATGATTGCAGGAATCAATTTCTCTGTATCATAACCTTGTGCTTCAAAATATGTCAATGCATCCTCATTGCCATCAATATTAAAATAACTCATTTCAAAATTTTGCTCCTCCATCGCTTTAATGGTCGCTTCACTCTCTTTAAGTTGCGATTTCACTTTAACAATATCTACCTCATATTTATCTAATATGTTTTTAGAATTTACATATTGAAAAATGAGCAAAAGCACAGTGAAAATGAATAAATACATTAAAATTTTATTCTTCATATCTATATTGAAATTTGTAAGTTATCGTAAGCTAAAAAAACGTTTTTTGGTAAGTTTTGTTGTACATCATCATGAAAACCCAAATAATGACTCACATGTGTTAAATAAGCTCGTTTAGGTTTTACTTTATCAATAAACTCTAAGGCTTCCGCTAAGTTAAAATGTGAAATATGTTCTTTAATGCGTAGAGCATTAATCACTAAAACCTCTAAATTTTGAAGTTTCTCCATTTCTTCATCACTCACCGTTTTCATATCGGTTAAGTATGCAAAATTATGAAATCGATAACCAAAAACCTGAAGCTTATAATGCAAACCTTCAATAGGCATAACATTAATATTACCCGCTAAGAAAGGCTCATTTTTTACATAATGCTTTGTAACACTTGGTACACCAGGATATTTTTTACCAGTAGTAAAAATATAATCAAAACGTTTTTCTAAGGATTCAAAAACGCGTTGATGCGCATATAAGTCTATATCGCCTTGTCTAAAAAAGAAAGGGCGAATATCATCTAAACCCATTGTATGATCTGCATGCTCGTGTGTAAAAATAACGCCATCGATTTTCGCTACTTGAGCACGTAGCATTTGCTGCCTAAAATCTGGTCCGCAATCAATAACATATGTGAAATTATCCCATTCTACCAAAACAGATACACGTAAGCGCTTATCTTTTGGGTTATCACTTAAGCAAACAGGATGATCACTTCCTATGATAGGAATTCCTTGTGATGTGCCTGTCCCTAAAAATGTAATTTTCAATGTAAATTGGTTTAAAACAAAAATAAACTTATTTTTTTGTTTGCAATAGTAAATTAATACCTTTGCGAAAACGATGTAATCCCAATTCTATGAAGGAAATAACGTATAAAGGTGATGCTTTAATTGAAAATATTCCATCACTAAAAGACAAAGCCTTACGTATTAATCTTAATGCTGATATTTATGGTACCTTTTCTGAGATTGGTGCAGGACAAGAAACCGTGCGTCATTTCTTTAGAGCAGGTGGAGCTTCTGGTACTATTGCAAAGGCAATGTCTGCTTACGATAAAGACTTTAGCGATGCCATTTATGGAATTGAAGATGATAAACGTTATGTAACTGAGGCCAGACTTAGAAAAATGCTAAATCATGAAGTACGTTTAATGGAAGAACGTATTACTAGAGATAACAATCCTAATAAAATTTTCTTCTCTTACGCTAATACAGTAGCCACGATTGATTTTGCAAAAAAATACAAAGGTCATGGTTGGGTTGGTATTAAATACCAAGTTGGACCAAATGAAGAGTACAACGATATAATTTTACATGTTCGTTTTAAAGAAACAGATGCACGTTTACAACAAGAAACTTTAGGTAAATTAGGTACAAACTTAATTTATGGTGCGTTCTACAAATACAATCAACCACGTAAATTATTACGATATTTATACGATCATTTAGATAAAGATCAACTAGAAATTGATACCATTAATTTCTCAGGTCCTGTTTTTAAAGATGTAGATAACCGATTAATGAGTTTACAACTGGTTAAAAACGGAATGACAGATGCCGTAATGTTTGCGCCAGATGGTAATAACGTTTTGCCTGCGCGTGTACTTTATAAAAAGAACATTTTAACGCTTAGAGGAAGTTTTAGACCTGTAACTAAAGTAAATATGGACATGCTAGAAAAATCTCTAGAAATGTTTGTAAAAGAAAATAAGGTTGAAAAAGAAAAAACTCAAGTTGTCTTTGAAATTACGCTATCTAACTTAAGAGCAGAAGGAGAAATTGACGAGCAAGATTTTATGGATCGTGCAAAATTACTATGTTCATTAGGTCAAACTGTTTTAATTTCCAATTTCCAAGAATATTACAAATTAGTGGAATATTTCTCTCAATATTCTAGAGCTCGTATGGGCTTAGCAATGGGTGTAAATAATTTAGTGGATATATTTGATGAAAAATATTATCGCCATTTAAGTGGTGGTATTCTTGAAGCCTTCGGTAAATTATTTTATAAAGATTTACGCGTTTACCTATATCCTATGCAAAATAAGGATGGTAGTTTAACTACAAGTGAAAACCTTAAAGTACATCCACGTATGAAAGAATTATACAAATTCTTTAAATACAATGGAAAGGTTGTGGATATCGCTGATTTTGATACATCTAATTTAACCGTATTCTCGAGAACTGTTCTTAAAATGATTGCAAATAATGATAATGGTTGGGAACCTATGTTACCAGAAGGTGTTGCAAAACTAATTAAAGAGAAAAGCTTATTTGGTTGTGAATCTGAAGAGGTTATACACAAAAACTAAGCTAAATTAATATTAATAAAAAAAGCGTATTGAAAATTTCAATACGCTTTTTTTATTATTTGCTTTATTTAAATTATTGCTTAGTGTATTTAGCAATGCATGGTTCTATACATGGATAATATATCTTAAGTGTATTACCATTAATCTCATAATTAAAATTTAAGATAACCGTCAAATCACTGCATCCAACAGGTGTAATAGTCGAATCAGTTTCAGAATAAAAACCCTCAGAAGGATTCTCAATTGAACCTGTCATTTCACAAATATTTCCATTACTAGTAAACGTATCTTCACCTAAAAAAGTAATCATTTTTTCACTATCTACATCTTGAAAAGTTCCATTTCCATCTCCTGGATCTACCAATATCTCTATCAGTTTCCAATTCCCAATTAAATCTGCATCTTCTGTATCATCATCACTACATGACACTAAAACCATGATTGCCAATAAGGTGTAAACTAATTTTCTCATATATCTATTTATTTAGTAGATTCAAAAGACTACAAAAGGTTGCGCTGATATTTCAATTATTTTAAAAAAAAATCTAAACATCCAAAATCTGCTCAGCATGAGCCTTGGTCTTAACTTTAGAAATAACATCTGTTAAAACACCATTTTCATCAATTACAAAAGTTGTTCTATGAATTCCATCATATTCTTTTCCCATAAATTTCTTAGGTCCCCAAACTCCAAAAGCCTCAATTACAGCCTTGTCTTCATCTGCTAATAAAGGATATTGAAATCCATATTTATTTTTAAAATTAGATTGACGTTTAGCACTATCTGCACTTACGCCCAGAATTTCATAGCCTAAAGACTGAAAACGCTCAAAATTATCATTAAGATTACAAGCCTCTGCAGTACAACCAGGTGTACTTGCTTTTGGGTAAAAGAATACCACTAATTTCTTTCCTTTATAATCCGATAATGAAATAGAATTGCCTTGCTCATCTAATGCCGTAAAATTTGGAGCCTTATCTCCTACTTTTAAATGTGTCATATTGTGTAAATTTGTATTTCTGTAAAAATACAATAATGACCAAACAAGAAAAAGTAGATTTTGTTATAGAAACATTAAATAAACTCTATCCTACAATTCCGATTCCTTTAGATCATAAAGATCCTTATACTTTATTAATTGCTGTTTTAATGTCTGCACAAAGTACTGATGTTAGAGTCAATAAAATAACACCACTTTTATTTGAGCGAGCAGACAATCCTTATGACATGATTAAATTAAGTATCGAAGAAATTAGAGAAATTATAAAACCTGTAGGTTTATCACCAATGAAAAGTAAAGGCATACATGGCTTGTCTCAAATTTTAATTGATAAGCATAATGGCGAAGTACCACAAACCTATGAAGCACTAGAGGAATTACCTGCTGTAGGTCATAAAACAGCTGCAGTAGTTTTATCACAAGCTTTTGGCATACCAGCTTTTCCCGTAGATACTCATATCCATCGCTTAATGTATCGTTGGAATTTAACTAACGGAAAAAATGTAGTACAAACAGAAAAAGATGCCAAACGCATTTTTCCAGAAGAACTTTGGAATGATTTGCACTTACAAATCATTTGGTATGGACGAGAATATTCGCCAGCTCGAGGTTGGGATTTGGATAAAGATATAATTACCAAAACTATTGGTAGAAAAACGGTTTTAGACGACTATTATAAAAAGAAGAAGTAATATAAACACGATTTAGTACTGCTAGTATTGGTATAATTATTGTGGTAATAGTTGAAACCACGAACCATGAAAAAGCTATATTTAGTAGTATTGTTCACTTCATTTTTTTCCTGTATATCATTAAGAAAAGCTCCAGAGTATTTTACATACAAATTAGAGGTTGCAAAAAAATTTAAGCGCCAATTTCCTAAAGAGATAGCATATATTTTTGAAGACCCAAAAGCTGCCAATCAATTTTATCAGTATATCGATAAAAAATATCGATTAAATGATAGTAATGTTGGTATAAACGTACCAATTGTAATTGATAATAAAACATTTTATTTTACATATTACGAGGCAGAAATACCTGATAAAAAACTTAATTTATTAGGCTTAGCAATTGACACAGCACGTGCTGCAAATGATAAAGATCCTATTTTTACAAATGGCTATGTAAAGCGCCAAGGACATTGGTTCTTAGCCCTAACTGTATATGATGAAAAAGATAATAACTGTCTAAATAAAACCAATAGTGATAGAAAAATAGTATTAGATTATTTAAAACTTCTACAAAATGAGTATTTAAATAGCCATTCATTATAAACATAAAAAAATCCTGAAACGTTAATTTCAGGAGTTCTTATGCTTTTTAAATTAATTCAGAAGCGCTTCAAACTTCATCTTATTATGACTTATAACACTTAAAGCCTTAGAGTAATTGAGAAGAAACTTTACAGTTTCATCTTTTGGGTTTAGGTTATGCATTTTTTTTGGGGAAGCATTAGAGTAAATTTTTGCCATTTTAATAATTTATCAGTTTATATATAGCAAAAACGGAACTAACTCTACTTTATTGTATCAATTTGTTAAAACAATATTATTCTGTTCAATAACCTTTCGCATATTGATTAGTGCATAACGCATTCTTCCTAATGCTGTATTGATACTAACACCTGTTCTTTCAGAAATTTCTTTAAAACTCATGTCTTGATACATACGCATTAAAAGCACTTGTTTTTGATCTTCTGGTAACTCTTCAATTATACGTCTAACATCAGATTCTACTTGATCCTTTATAATCGATTTTTCTGCATTTAGAGTAGAATCACTTAATACTGAAAAAATACTAAACTCACCTGTGTTATGAAATTTGGGCATTCGTTTGTTTTTTCTAAAGTGATCAATCACTAAATTATGTGCAATTCGCATTACCCATGGTAAAAATTTACCTTCTTCGTTATATTTTCCTCGTTTTAAAGTTCTAATGACTTTAATAAAGGTATCCTGAAAAACATCTTCAGTGACATCTCTATCATAGACTTTAGAATAAATAAAACTGTAAATTTTTTGTTTATGCCTTTCTATTAAAACTGAAAGTGCATTCTCGTTACCTTTAATGTAGTTGCTAACCAACTCTGCGTCCTGGATAAGTTCTTTGTTCATAATAATTACTTTAAAGCTCAATAGATTCCTATTAAGTTTGGGGTTAAAAAGCTGTTTTTTAAAGTAATATTATATTATACGCAGTTGTTTATATAGATGAATAAGTTTCAAATATAACAACAATCATTCCGAAAAAACAAAAAATATGAGTAAAATTTAACATTTTGTCGGATAAACAGCTCCTTTTATAGATGAAATTACTGATAAAATCTACGGTAAATCAGCAAACCCAACAACTAAATATACTAACTATCAATGACTTACAATTATTTTTATTAAATTTTATGATAATTTTAAAAAAATCTTAAAATTTCAATTAATTCTTAAAAAAATATGAATTTGAATTTTGAATGAGTTCTATTACACATTAAGGATGATTTAATTAAGCATAATTTATTCCTTATTTGCTATTATAGTATCTTTGCAAACTTAGATATCCACAATAATCAATGAATAGTACTGTATTAGACGTTAATCCTAAAGAAAACATCATTATTAAAGGTGCAAAATTGCATAACCTTAAAAATATAGATGTTGTAATTCCCAGAAACAAACTGGTTGTTATAACAGGTTTATCAGGATCTGGAAAATCGAGTTTAGCGTTTGATACCCTTTATGCAGAAGGCCAAAGACGATATGTGGAAAGCCTAAGTAGTTATGCACGTCAATTTTTAGGACGATTAAATAAACCTAAAGTAGACTATATAAAAGGTATAGCACCAGCCATTGCCATTGAGCAAAAAGTAAACTCTACGAATCCAAGATCTACTGTTGGTACAACCACAGAAATTTATGATTATCTAAAGTTATTATTTGCCAGAATTGGTAAAACCTACTCACCTATTTCTGGAGAAGAAGTTAAAAAGCATACAGTTTCTGATGTTATTAATTTTATTTCAAAATTTGAAGAACGTTCAAAATTATTACTCTTAGCTCCAATAACTTTAGAAGAAGGTAGAACGATTGAAAACAAACTTCAAACCTTGCAACAACAAGGTTATGCACGTATAAAAGTAAACGATGATGTTGTTAGAATTGATGAAGTCTTAAAAACAAAAATTAAATCAGATAAAAATCTTTTCTTAGTTGTTGATAGAATTGTTTTTAAAAATGACGAAGATTTCCTCAACCGTTTAGCAGATGCTGTTGGTACTGCTTTTTATGAAGGCGTTGGCACATGTATTATAGAATCGCTTGCAGATAATAAACAAACGGTTTTTAATAATAAGTTTGAATTAGATGGTATGTCTTTTTTAGAACCAAACGCACATTTATTCAGCTTTAATAATCCGTATGGTGCTTGCCCTAAATGCGAAGGTTACGGTGATGTTATTGGTATTGATGATGATTTAGTGATACCAAACACAGCACTATCAGTTTATGAAAACGCAATTTTTCCATGGCGAGGTGACTCTATGAGCTGGTATAAAGACCAATTGGTTAATAACTCGCATCATTTTGATTTCCCTATTCACAAGCCTTATTTTAAGTTAACAGATAAGCAAAAAGAGCTCATCTGGAAAGGGAATAAATATTTTGAAGGCTTAGATTCTTTTTTTGCGGAGTTAGAGTCTAAAGCGTATAAAATTCAGAATCGCGTAATGTTGTCTCGTTATCGTGGAAAAACAAAATGTAATGTTTGTAATGGAAAACGTTTGCGTGTAGAAGCTAGTTATGTAAAAATAAATGAAGCTACAATTACAGATTTAGTGGATTTACCTTTAGATGAATTAGCCGTATTTTTCAAAAATCTTAAGCTAAGTGATAGCGATACAAAAATAGCCAAACGTCTTTTAACTGAGATTAATACAAGACTGCAATTTTTAACCAATGTTGGTTTAAACTATTTAACCTTAAACCGAAAATCGAATACACTCTCTGGTGGAGAAAGTCAACGTATTAACTTAGCCACTTCATTAGGAAGTAGTTTAGTGGGTTCTATGTATATATTAGACGAGCCTAGCATTGGTTTGCATCCTAAAGACACCGAACGTCTAATTGAAGTATTAAAATCTTTACGTGATTTAGGTAATACAGTGATTGTTGTAGAGCATGATGAAGATATAATGAAAGCTGCAGATGCCATTATAGATATTGGCCCAGAAGCAGGAACTTTTGGAGGCGAAGTTATGGCTGTAGGTAATTTTAAAGAGATTCTTGCCGCAGACACATTAACTGCAAAATACTTAAATGGTCAACTTGAAATTGAAGTTCCAAAAAAACGTAGAACTTCAAAATACAGTATTGAAGTTGTTGGTGCACGAGAAAACAATCTTCAAAATATAGATGTTACTTTCCCTTTAGAAATGCTAACCGTTATAACAGGAGTTTCTGGTAGTGGAAAAAGTACGTTAATAAAAAAGATTTTATTTCCTGCGATTCAAAAGAAATTAACCGGTTTTAGCGATAAAATTGGTCAAGTTTCAGAAATAAAAGGCAATCATAGTAATATAAAGCATGTGGAGTTTGTAGATCAGAATCCTATTGGTCGTTCGTCGCGTTCTAATCCTGTGACGTATATCAAGGCCTATGATGATATACGTGCCCTGTTTGCATCTCAGAAATTAAGTAAAATAAGAAATTACGCTGCCAAGCATTTTAGTTTTAATGTAGATGGTGGTCGTTGTGAAACTTGTAAAGGTGAAGGCGAAGTAACTATTGAAATGCAGTTTATGGCAGATGTCCATTTAACCTGTGATACTTGTAACGGAAAACGCTTTAAGAAAGAAGTCTTGGAAGTTAAGTTTGATGGAAAATCTATTGATGACATTTTAAATTTAACTATTGATGATGCGCTAGAGTTTTTCAAAACTAATATTGAAACAAAAATTCATAGAAAGTTACAACCGCTTCAAGATGTTGGTTTAGGTTATGTTACTTTAGGCCAATCATCTTCTACTCTATCTGGTGGTGAAGCACAACGTATTAAACTCGCTACTTTTTTAGGAAAAGGAAGTAAAAGTGATAATGCACTCTTCATTTTTGATGAACCTACTACTGGTCTTCATTTTCATGATATCAAAAAATTATTAAAATCATTTCAAGCTTTAATCGCTAAAGGGCATTCTATAATTGTCATTGAGCACAATATTGATCTTATAAAATGTGCTGATTATATTATTGATTTAGGACCAGAAGGTGGAAAACATGGAGGACAACTAGTTGCTGTTGGTACTCCAGAAGACATTGCAAAAGACAAAAATTCTGTAACCGGAAAATATCTTCAAGAGAAACTATAAGATGGAATTACCTAAAGGATTTCATAATGAGATTATAGAGGCAAAAGAAAATTTAATAGAGAATAGTGATTTTAAATCCTCGGTATCTACTGCACCTTTAGTGTATGGAGGAGCAAACTTTAAAACTAATATTCTTGTTGAGAAATCGAGTTCAAAAGTGCTTTACAAACCCTCTATTGGTGCTGCACTTTTCAGTTTTATATTTCTTGCTGTTGGATTAGGAGTTTTATTTTTTGGCTTAATGCCCTTAATAGATTCAATCAGTGAAATCGATTCTTTAAATTGGTTCTTACTTATTTTCGGACTTATATTTTCTGGTGCTGGTGGATTTATGTTTTATCAATTTTACAAGCCTCGTGTTTTCGACAAACAATTAGGTGTTTATTATAAGGCTTATAATATTGATATTTATAAAATAAAAAGAGACAGTTCTAAAAAATATATTCCTTTAAACACAATTGTTGCTCTACAAATTATTGGTGAGCATGTAAAAAGCGATGAAGGTTCTTATAAAAGTTTTGAGCTCAATTTAGTTTTAAATGATAGTAGTAGAAAAAACGTGGTTGATCACGGAAATTTAAAATCTATTATTATCGATGCTGAAATTTTAAGTGAGTTTCTAGACATTCCTATCTGGCATGCAGGTTCTACTACTTAATAGAACATAAACGCATAAAACAAAATAATTACCGCTGTAGTGGGTATTACAATTGTCATAAACATAAATGTTGCCACACTGCATTTAAACCAACTTACAAACCATCCTTGACCATAGAATTTTTTTAAGGCAATCATTAAGTAAAAAAATGTTGATAATGCCACAAGCCAATCTATCCAATCTGGTATATCCCAAATTGAATTTACACCAAATATAATAGTGAATACTGTAAACAGATAAGAGAAAAAGTAAAAACTAAACACTAAATGATGTGCATAGCGTCCTTTCCTGAAATACAGTAGTTTTATAATTAATGCAAATATTGGCAGTAAAAAGAATAAAGCAATTGGTATGGTATCATAAAACGTGTGTAAAATATTTCCTCCATCTCTAGACTTGTAAAATTTTAGAACTTGAGTATATAGTTTTCTTTTAATCCAACCATCATCCTCTTCGAGTCCCATAGTTTTATATATCTCACTATCAGATGCTTTCACCTTAATTAGAGAATCAATTTCTGCTTCATTAAAACCAAAAGAAATGTCGTTTTTCTTTGGTAATTTATCAAGTGAAACAATAGAGTCTATTTCACTATCACTCATTCTAGTAATAAATTGATTGTCCTTAAGCGCTTCCTTAATTTTAATACGATCTAGAGAATCAATTCTCTTAATCTCTAATGGATCAATTAATTCAGTATCATCTGTATCAAAAGTTTTTTTTAATTCTTCATTTAATAATTCAGTTTGTTTTCTAACGGTAAATGAAAAAATAAAGAAGAATACAACAGAAATAAACAAATACATCTGAGCAGGATGAAGATACAAGAGTCGCTTACCCTTAATAAACTCTTTAGCTAGATAACCTGGCTTAAATAATAATGGAATAAAGCTCTTTAAAAAACGAGCATCAAAAGAAAAGTAATTACTAATGGTATTATAGAATAAAACTCCAATAGTTAATTCGTCGTTTGTTTTTTGCCCACAATGTGGACAAAATTGAAAACCTTCATCATAAGGTTGTTCGCAATTTTTGCAATTCTCTTGGTTGGCTTTCATTTTGATTGGTAATCAGTTTTAAAAGTAACAAAAATTATAACATTACACACTAATGTCGTTGGTTTCAATTTCAAAAATTAAGAATACACTTTAAACAAAAACAAGTTAAAATCCTTAAAATTAGATGATTAATTATTTTGGCACGCTGTTTGTTTAGTACTTTACGAGTTTAATTTAAAACCCAATTATTATGAAACGAATACTATATTTATTTGCAGCTTTAGTCGCTATGAGCACAACTGCATTCGCAACAACTAACACAACATCAGAAGCAGAAGCTTCTAACAATAATTATGTGAGAGGTTATGGTAAGTCTTTCATATTTACTGAAGCTGGTATTGAATTTTCAGTATTTGCAGATGGTCAATTTGACTTTTATTTACCAAACTACGGACCAGATGTAAACGTAGATATTGATACGCCTGGTTTTAGTTTAAGTTTTAACTCTGGTTACGATTACAATCCGTACCTACAATATGATGAGTATGGAGCAATTATTCAAATTGAAAACACACCAATTTATTATGATTATTACGGACGTGTAAATCAAATAGGAAACATTTTTATTAACTACAATGGAAGTGGGAGAATTACAAGGATTGGTGGCTTAAATGTATATTACAGAAACAATGCTTTTTGGAGATATGATGGATTTATCAATACTTACAACAGAGCTTATGTTTATAGACCATGGCACCGATTTTATGCGATACCACATGTTAACTTTTGTATTGTTCATGTAAATCCGTATAGAAGATATTATGCACCTGTAAGACATATTTATTACAGACCATATTCTAATAATGTAAGACACTATAACATTGTTAGAGGCAACAATGGCCATGTTACAAGACGCGCTAATACAGTTAGAAATACACGTAGATATGTACAAACACCAAGAAACAAAACGGAAAGAAGTATTAGAACACGTGTAACGCGTAACAATAAAGTAATTGCTGCAACAAGAACAACACGTTTAAAAGAAAACAACGCTGTAAGAACAACTAGAGGTAACGATGCTACAACTAGATCTAGTACGAGACGTACTTCTGATAAAGTAACGCCTACTAGAACTACAAGAACTAACAGAACAGCTACAACACGTTCTACAACTAGAGTTAAGAAACCTACTGCGACAACACGTAGTAGTACATCGACAACTACTAGAAGTACAGGAAATAATAATGTGACCAGAACTAACAGATCTGTGTCTAATAAAAGAACAACAACGAGTAAGCCTAGAACTACAGCAACAAGATCAAGTAATACTAGATCTCAAAGCACAAGAAAAGTGAGCTCTGTTCAAAATAAAAGAAAAACAACGTCTGTGTCTAATAAATCTAATAGCAGTAGAAACACTAACCGAAGCGCTACTAGATCTAACACAAAACGTACAAGAGGATAAAAACGATTTTTTGGTTGGTTAGGATGTCCCGTTTGATGTATGCTTTAGAGCACCTTACGGGACATTCTTGTTTTTAGATTTCTGCTTTCGTAAGAATTTAAGTTTACTTGAAACGTAAATATTTTTTTATCTGATTTGAAATATCCTCAGAAACATTCAACTTATATATCAGAACAACATAAATCAATCCTATTGAAATTGATTTTAGAATGATATTTACTATAGGTTGAAACGGAAACTCCCAAAAGTAAAATCCTAGAGATAATACAAGTAGTGTTACTACAATTTTGGTTGAACCTAAAGTGAAAGGCAACATATTAAATTTTCGTTTTACAAATATAATTTTAACCGTATTGTAAATAAATACAGCTAAAAATGTTGCAAACGCCGAGCCTTCAATTCCATAAATAGGAATAAAAATAGCATTAAGAATAATGGCCATAATAGCCAAAAGCACTCCAAAAAACAACACCATTCTGTAGTAATCACTATTAAATAAAATAGCATTATTGTTTCCTAAACTGTTATCATACAGCTTGGCTAAACTCACAATTAAAACTACAAAAAGTCCTCCTGTAAATTTATCTGGAAGAACTTCATACAACTGATTAATATTTAAAATAATTAACAAAAATATAAAACCGCTTATTACCAAAAGCGTCATAGAACTTCGTTTGTATAAATCTTCTAGCGAGTCATAATCTTTCTCATTAAGATATTTTGCAGATAATGGCAACATAATTTGATGCATAGCACGTTGCGGAACAGCAATTACGGTAGCAATAAAAATTGCGACACTGTAATAAGCAACTTGCTCAATATCTGGTAACATTAAGCCAATCATAAACTTATCGATATCTAATATAAGTGTAGCAACAGAACCTGCAATTATCATTAGGGCAGCATATTTTAAAATAGAAAATTGATGCTCTAATTTTTGAAATTTCAACTTCGGAAATCTTACAGAATAGGCATATAATTTCATAATTACCATTCTAATTACATACACAGCAACCAATGCCACAATAAAATTATCAGCTGTTAACCAATTAAAATAGACCGCCAACAATAAAAGCATAATGCATACTCTATGGAAAATCTCTTTCATTAAATTACCAAAAACAGTTTGCATTTGTACTTTAGTCCACGCAAAAAAGATTTCGAAATAAGCCATTGAAATTGCTAGTATAAAAATATGCCAAACATAATTTTCTACAATTTGATTTTCGTTAGACAACCAATGGACAATAGCATCATACGCAAAATAACCTATAAAAGCTGCTGGAATAATAAACAGAATAGGCAGAAATAACATAAACGTTAGAAAACTATTGATACTATTTTTAGTTTTAAATGTTGAATAGAATTTTACAATCGCATTATGAACTCCAAATGCCATAAAAGGCATCATAATATTAGCTGCAGAAAGCAAAAAAGCCACCAACCCATAATATTCATCGAATAGAAAATTGGTATAAAGAAAAAGTGTATTAATTGCACCAATACCAAAACCCAAATATGTGGTTATTGTGTTTTTAAAAGATTGGTTTAATACGATTCCCATAGTGAGGCAAAATACGATTATAAAAATTCAATTTGTATATTGTTTATTGTTTTAAAAACACCCCTAAAGTCCCCTCAAGGGGACATTCTCACTGTTACGATTAAAAAATTAGCTATCTTTTATAAGTTGACTTAACTTTTCTGTCAATGCCTTTCGGCTGTATGGCTGCAAACCAATAGCGTTTACACTTAAAGTATTATTCTGAAATGCTTCAAAATAAGTTAATATTTGCGTTTTTAATTCGGCTTTTTGCGTGTAATTAAAATAGGTTCCTGTGTTGGTTGAGGTGATAATTTTTTCCACATCAGCATCTTTAGGACCTAAAGCTAGTATTGGTGTTTCGGCTATAAGGTATTCAAAAACTTTACCTGCAATTATAGCTTTGGTGTCTTCGGAATCAATTTCTATTAACAACAATAATTGCGATTTCATTTGAAACTTTATCGCTTCATCATGACTCACATAACCCATAACATCTAAATGATTTTTTAATCCAAATTGATTAATAGATTCAATAACATCATCGCTTACCACACCAATTAATTGCAACCTAAAAGCTTCTGAAAACTCTTTGTTTTCTTTTATTAATTCTGAAAGTGTTTCCCATAAAACCAACGGATTTCTTTCTGATAATAAAGAACCTATATGAGATAGCGTAAATTCTTCATCCTTCCCTTCTATGCTGTTATTATGACCATCATAACCATTTGTAATAACCGTAATGGGTTGTTTTGTCTTTGTCTGAAACTCATTTTTGGTATGATGACTCGTAACAATAATATGGTCTGCTGTATTTAAAACATTTTGCTCTAAATTTAAATGCTTCGCTTTTGATGACGTTGTAAGTTTTAAATCTTTGTGATAGCCAATGGTCGTCCAAGGGTCTCTAAAGTCTGCAAACCATTTTACATCTAATCTGGCTTTTAGTTGTAAACCTATAATATGTAAACTATGTGGTGGACCTGTGGTAATAATAGTCTCTATGTTATTATCTCTTATATATTGAGATAAGAACTCTACTGAAGGTTTTATCCAGTTTTTACGTGCATCTGGAATAAAGAAATTCCCTCTTACATAAAGCATTGCTTTTTCAACAAAAGATTGTTTTTTAGCTTTAGGAATAACACCAGAACTTATTTTTTTTGACTTGCCTTTAGAAAACAAACTAGCCAAACCGTAAGGTTCGTTTATAGGCTGTTTTAGAATAGTAACACCATCTGGAATTTCATTAATTAAACTCTCATCTAGTATTGGGTAATTAGGATTTTCAGGACAATAAACAATGGGTTCTATTTCAAAATCTGGTAAATACTTCACAAACTTTAACCAACGTTGCACGCCTGGACCTCCTGCTGGTGGCCAATAATAGGTTATTATTAATATTTTGTTTTTGTTCATGTCTGTCATTCCTGCGAAGGCAGAAATCTATTAACTAGTAATCTAAATGCGGATTCCTGCATACGCAGGAATGACAATTATTCGTTTTCATTTTTGAAGGAATAGAATAAACCTGCAATCAATAAAATAACCAAAACAGCAGAACTTGTTAAAGCAACTTTACTTCCTGTTGCAACCACTTGCGGTTCAAATTTAAACTCAATAGTGTGTTTTCCTTTTGGCAATTCTAAAGCTCTTAACACATAATTTACTCTAAAATGAGGGACTAATTTGCCATCGATATACGCATCCCAACCTTGCTTATAGTAAATTTCAGAAAATACGGCTAAGCCATCATTTTTATTATCAGATTGATACTTTAAATAATTTGGTTTAAAGTCTAATAATTTAATAGATGCTGTAGAGTCTAAATCAAATACGTACTTACTTATAGTTTTAGTTTGTGTTACTGGTAAAGAACTCGCAAAAGATTGAAACTCTTGTCTACCCATCACTGCATCAGTTTTAGTATTTAAACTATCTAAAGCTAAAATTTCTTGATTAGCGTCATCTACAATTTTTAATTTTGACACAAACCAGGCATTCCCATTAGCTTCATTATTTGTATAAGGAAAAATAGTGTTTTGTTCTTCAGCAATAATGTATTTTGTATTCAGCATATTGAGAACATTCATGTTATTTTTATACACATGAAAATCTAACAATTCCTCTACACGTCCTAATTTTGCTGCACTATAACCCATTAAAGAATTATGGTAATACGCTGCTTTTGCAGGCATTCTTTGTCCATCACTAGACATATCCATCACTCTAAAATGACTCTTATCTTTTAAAATTTCTCTATCTGCTTGATTTGGCTGATAAGGTTTATCCACTTTTATCGCAGAAACAAAATCATCATTATTTACATATTTCTTATCTACTGAAACTAAATCGAAAAGAATTAAAACCGCGAATACCATAACCACTAAGGTTTCTGATAATTTCTTTTTTAAGAATAAGAATATTGTTCCGGCAGAAAGCAATACTAATATCAAAGTTCTTATGGTATCTGCAGACATCAGAGCCATTCTGTCTTTAATAATAGAATCCATAAAGGCTTGTCCGTAAGCACCAATATATTGGTCATCTCTTAAACCTTCAAAATCAAATAATGTAGATTTAAATAATAAAAAAATTAAAGCCAAACCTGCTGTAATACCAACAGAATAATACAATGCTTTCAGTTTTTCTTCATCCTTTTGAAAATCATTAAATAACCTAGACAATGCAAAAATCCCTAAAACCGGAATACATAATTCTAAAATAACTTGAATAGAACTTACAGCTCTAAACTTATTGTAAAATGGTACATAATCGATAAAGAAATCAGTTAAGAATCCTAAGTTTTTACCATAAGACAACAGTAATGATAAAATGGTTCCGCCAACAAGCCACCACTTAAGTCTTCCCTTAACTAAAAATAATCCTAAAACAAATAGAAATATTATAACTGCGCCAACATAAGCTGGTGCTTCTACAATGGGTTGATTTCCCCAATACATTGGTGCATTTCTGGCAGCATCTAAAGCTTCAATTGGAGAGGCTCCTAATCTAATATACGCTTCGTAAGTTTCAGAATCTTTACCAACATCTTCATAATTACCACCACCCATAAATTTAGGGATGTATAGATTGAAGGATTCTAATATTCCGTAACTATATTCCGTAATATAATCCTTATCTAAACCAGTGGTTGTTTCATTTAGAGAGCCATCTGTATTTATAGTTAAATCACTTTGTCCTCTAGCACTTTCCTTAACATACTCTTGTGTAGCCATTATGCCTGTTGCGTTAAGACCTACAGCTAATATGGCAGCAACAATTAATAAGCCAACGGACTTAAAAAAATGTGGTAATGCCTTTTTTCTAAAGGCATCTATTAGATAAGCTAATCCTAAAACCAGAACCAGTAACAATAAATAATAGGTCATTTGAAAATGATTCGCAACTATCTCTAAACCTAAAGCAATCGTAGTGAGTAAAAAACCGAGAATATATTTCTTTCTAAAAGCAAGTACAATTCCGGCTAAAACTAAAGGCATATAAGCAATAGCATGTGCTTTAGAGTTATGACCAACACCTAAAATAATGATAAGATAAGTAGAAAACCCAAAGGCTAACGCACCAAGTGCAGCGAGTTTAAAATCTACTTTTAAAGCTATTAATAAAATATAAAAACCTATAAAATATAGGAATAGATAATCTGCTGGCCTTGGCAGAAAACGTAATGCTAAATCTAATTTTTTAATATAATTATGAGGATATTTTGCTCCTAACTGATACGTTGGCATACCTCCAAAAGCACTATTGGTCCAGTAGGTTTCTTCACCTGTAGTTTTGGCAAACTCTTTTTGTTGTTGAGCCATACCAATGTAATGCATTATATCACTTTGGTTAATCTTTTTTCCTTGTAAAACAGGACTAAAATAAGCTAATGCAACAACTACAAATCCTATTAATATTAAGACATGCGGAAGTATACGTTTTATAGAAAATGACATGAGAATGCTTTTAGTTGAATGATTCTGAAAAGTAGTTATTTTTTTTGAAACAATACTAAAGTTTCATTTATACTGAATGACATTCAGCAATAAATTTAAAATAATGAAATTAATCTATTTCTTCGTAATCGATATACTCGCCTACTTTTTCGTTTGAAGATTTATTTTTATTAGGCATCTTATCAATAACCGTTTCTCCTTCTTTTTGTTTTTGCTGTTGTCTTTGTTGATTTGGGTTTTGGAATCCACCAAATTGTCCTCCAAATTTTTCTTCCGCTTTTTTGGCAACAAAACGCACCAACAAAGGAGCAAAAAGACGTGCTAAAATCTTAAAACCGTAGTAAACTAATAAAATAATTAAAATAATTTTTATCAATCCCATAAATGAGGCTTCTTGAATCATATGAATAAATAATATTCAAAAATACAATTATCGACATTTATAATGCGTTATTATTCCTTAAAAAAAGTATAAAATCTATATATTTGAATCAAATCTTCAATATACTGAACGGTTTTAAATCCTATTAAAAATGAGAATACTCAAATCGACCTTTATTTTATTAATAACTATTTCTTTTAATTCCGCTTTTGCACAGTATACGGAAGTAATCAACTCTAATCGACCAGGCGTTTCTAAAAGTGCTTTTTCAGTTGGTACAGGAGTTGTACAATTTGAAGCTGGTGCCTTTACTGTAAAAGAAGATCATGCCCTTAGAAATTATGAAGTTTCTGGTTTTGGTCTAGATTTTGGATTACGTTACGGATTATTATTTGAACAATTAGAATTATCTCTTGATGGCGTATACCAAAATGATACATTTACTAATTACAATGGACTAGTACCTGACGAAGATGCAAGATCTAATTTTAAAAATTTTACAATTGGAGCAAAATATTTAGTTTACGATCCTTATAAAAATGCAGAAGAAGCTAAGCCCAATATTTATAGCTATCATGCCAATAGAAAGTTTAATTGGAAATCATTAATACCAGCTGTTTCCATTTATGCTGGCGCAAATTTTGACACAAAAAATAATCCATATACTGATTTTGGAATTGAGGGCTTTAGTCCAAAAATTATGATTGCAACTCAGAACAATTTTAATGGAGGTTGGGTTTTTGTAATGAATTTAATTAAAGATAGAATTGGAACAGATCAATCTGATTTTTCATACATACTTACGTTAACCCATTCTTTTACACCGCAATGGGTAGTTTTTGGAGAAACTCAAGGGATTAAAAGTGATTTTTATGCTGATAATATTCTTAGGTTTGGTGGTGCATATCTCTGGACAAGAGATTTTCAACTAGATGCCAACATTGCATTTAATACCAAAGACACACCAACTGTTTTCAATATTGCTTTTGGAGCTTCTTATCGCTTAGACTTTCATAAAGACAAAAAAATTGATAATGGTAATTCAGCTAAAGATGGAAATGGTAAAATGCGTAAAACCAAAAAGAAGAAGAAAAAGAAAGAAGAAGATGATTTTGATTCTGAATAAATAGCTGTCCTAACGCAATGATTACAATAAAAGAAGCCATATCAAAAAAGGAATTAAAGGCATTTGTAAAATTTCCTTTTTCATTATATAAAGACTCTAAATATTGGGTACCACCAATTATTAAACAAGAGTTAGAAACCTTTAATAAAGATACGAATCCTATTTTTAAAGATGCAGAAGCACGTTTTTTCTTAGCCTACAAAGTAGGAGAAATAGTTGGTAGAATTGCAGCAATTGTGAATTGGCTAGAAGTAGATAAACAAAACATTAAAAAAATGCGTTTTGGCTGGTTTGATTTTATTGATGATTTAGAGGTTAGTAAAAAATTACTCGAAACTGTTGAAAATATTGGCAGAGAGCATCAACTTAGTTATACAGAAGGTCCTGTTGGATTTTCTAATTTAGATAAAGTTGGTGTAATGACTGAAGGCTTTGACCATATAGCAACAATGATTACATGGTACAATCATCCTTATTATGTTGACCATTATACATCCCACAAATATCAAATAGAGAAAGAATACTCAGAGAGTAAATTTCCTTTTGCCAATGTAAAACCTGAGTTTTTTAAGAAAGCGCAAGAGCTTATTAAACGACGTTATAAATTAAAAGCGCTACAACTAAAGACCACGGAAGAAGTTATGCCTTACGCAGATCGTATGTTTGATTTGTT
Organism: Winogradskyella sp. 4-2091; assembly: GCF_045765065.1. Taxonomy (NCBI): domain Bacteria; kingdom Pseudomonadati; phylum Bacteroidota; class Flavobacteriia; order Flavobacteriales; family Flavobacteriaceae; genus Winogradskyella; species Winogradskyella sp. 4-2091. The sequence goes on along the minus strand of NZ_JBJKOD010000007.1, from coordinate 53,508 downwards.
TAATGAAAGTTATTCCTCATTATCTTCATTTGTAGAGATTACAGATATTCAAAAAGAATATTTTAAAAAGAAATTTATAAGTTTTGTTAATCCGGAATACATCAAATTTGTCACTGATGAAAATGACAAGCTTGTAGGATTTGCTATTGTAATGCCAAGATTTGCTGAAGCCATTCAAAAAACTAAAGGAAAATTATTCCCATTCGGTTTTACGCATATCTTAAAAGCAAAGAAGAATAGTAAAGATGTTATTTTCTACTTAATAGGTATTCATCCAGATTATCAGAACAAAGGCGTACATGCTGTAATATTTAATGAATATTACGAAACTTTTAAGGCGAAAGGAATCTTAACGTGTTATAGAACTCCAGAACTCGAAGATAATTATGCTATTAAGCAAATTTGGAAACACTTTGATCCTAAAGTTTATACAAGGCGTAAAACATTTAAGAAAGACTTATAACAGATAGATTTAGACATAAAAAAACGGTCATCACAAATTTTTGCGATGACCGTTTTCTAATTTGCGAAATGGATTACTCTCCCATTGCAGCGATCAATGCCGCTGACATTCTTTTATATGTTCCATTTTCTAAACGACTTCTGATAGCATCAAAGGCATCTAGTGTTTCTCTAACATCTTCTAAAGTATGAGTTGCAGTAGGAATCATTCTAAGCAAAATTAAACCTTTAGGTATAACAGGATAAACCACTATAGAACAGAAGATTCCATAATTTTCACGTAAATCTCTTACTAAAGCCATTGCTTCAGGTATACTACCTTTTAAATATACAGGTGTTACACAACTTTGCGTTGTTCCAATATCAAAACCACGCTCTTTTAATCCAGATTGTAAAGCATCTACAATAGTCCAAAGATTCTTTTTTAGTTCTGGCATTGTGCGCAACATATCTAATCGTTTTAACGCACCAACTACAAGTTGCATCTGTAATGACTTAGCGAACATCTGAGAACGTAAATTATATTTTAAGTAATCAATGATTTCTTGATCTGCTGCAATAAATGCACCTGTACTTGCCATAGATTTAGCAAACGTTGCAAAATATACATCAATATCATCTTGTACGCCTTGCTCTTCACCTGCTCCCGCTCCTGTAGCGCCTAACGTACCAAAGCCATGAGCATCATCTACGAAAAGTCTGAAATTAAATTTTTTCTTAAGCTCTACAATTTCTTTTAATCGACCTTGTTCGCCTCGCATACCAAATACACCTTCAGAAATCACTAAGATTCCTCCTCCTGTTTGTTCTGCCATTTTCGTAGCACGCTCCAAGTTTTTTTCTAAACTTACAACATCGTTATGCTTATATGTAAAACGTTTACCCATATGCAAACGAACACCATCTATAATACATGCATGTGCATCAACATCGTAAACAATAATATCATCTTTGGCTACTAATGCATCAATAGTAGAAACCATTCCTTGGTAACCAAAATTTAATAAGTAAGCTGCTTCTTTACTAACAAAAGCTGCAAGTTCATTCTGTAATTGCTCGTGTAATTCTGTGTGACCAGACATCATACGTGCTCCCATTGGGTAAGCTGATCCGTATGCTGCAGCTGACTCAGCATCAACCTTTCTAACCTCTGGATGATTTGCTAAACCTAAATAATCATTAATACTCCAAGTAATAACATCTTTTCCTTGAAATTTCATTCTATTAGAGATTTCTCCTTCTAGTTTAGGGAATACAAAATAACCTTCTGCTTGTGCAGCCCATTTACCTAATGGTCCTTTATCTCTATAAATCTTTTCAAATAAATCCTTCATGCTCAATGTTTGCTATCAATCCTTATCTCAAAATACACACAAAATACGGCAACATAAACACATCAACATTCAGAATTACTAAATGAGGCTATTTAAGTTGAATTACTATAAATTGATGTTCATATAAAAACCAGCTTGTACGAGTTAGCTGTTAGAGATAATTTTTAATAATTGTTAAATTAGTTTTGTTAGTATCTGCAAAATTAGTTAATATAATTATGACCACATAATTTATTTATTCTAACTATTAACTAAGTTTTGAACAAAAAAAAACCTACTACTGAATAGTAATAGGTTTAATTAAATAATAATTTTATTATTTTATATATTCTATTGTGGCTTGTACTTCTGATTTTGCATCGAAAAATCCTTGATCAGACATCCACTTGTCATTATAAACTTTACTCATATAACGCGATCCATGATCTGGAAACATCACAACAATTTTATCTGAAGCTTTAAACTCACTTTCTTCTACTAATTGTTTTATTGCCTGCATTGCTGCACCACTTGTATAACCAACAAAAAGACCTTCTGTCATAGAAATTTCTCTTGCAGTATGCGCACTTTCTTCATCTGTTACTTTAATAAACTTATCTATTAAATCGAAGTCAGTAGCTGTTGGTATTAGATTTTTACCTAAACCTTCTATTCGGTAAGGGTAAATTTCTTTATCATCAAACTCACGTGTTTCGTGATATTTCTTTAAAACTGAGCCATAAGCATCAACGCCTATTACTTTTACGTTTGGGTTTTGCTCTTTAAGATATTTTGAAATACCAGAAATAGTTCCTCCTGTTCCACTACACGCAATTAAATGTGTGATTTCTCCATTAGTTTGTTCCCAAATTTCTGGACCAGTAGAATTGTAATGTGCATCAATGTTTAATTGATTAAAATACTGATTGATATAAATAGAACCTTTATTTTCTTCGTGTAAACGTTTTGCAACTTCGTAATAAGAACGAGGATCATCAGCTTTAACATGTGCAGGACAAACATAAACCTTTGCTCCCATAGATTTTAACATGTCTATTTTATCTGCTGAAGATTTAGAACTTACAGCTAATATACACTCGTATCCTTTTATTATACTTACTAAAGCTAAGCTAAATCCTGTATTTCCAGAGGTGGTTTCTATAATGGTATCACCTGGCGACAAAATGCCTTGACGTTCTGCCTCTTCTATAATATGTAGTGCAATTCTATCTTTTGAAGAATGACCTGGATTAAATGCCTCTACTTTAGCGTAAAAATCGCCATCAAAGTCAGCAGTCATTCTGTTTAATTTGATAAGTGGTGTATTTCCTATTAGTTGAAGTACATTATCAAATACATTTTTGTTTTGCTTCATAAAAAATATTTTTCAGTAACCTATTTATATATTAGACACCTAAAACCTCGCAAAGGTAACACTTTTTTTAAAACTAGACTGTAATTCCTTCTAAATCTAGCAAGAATGCAAACTCTTCTGCATCTTCCTTTAGGCTTTCAAATCGGCCAGAAGCACCACCATGACCAGCATCCATATTAGTTTTTAAATACAATTGATTATCATCTGTTTTCATTTCCCTAAGTTTTGCAACCCATTTCGCTGGTTCCCAATATTGCACTTGCGAATCGTGCAAACCAGTTGTTACTAACATGTTTGGATATGCTTTGGCTTCCACATTATCATATGGTGAATACGATTTTATATAATTGTAATATAAAACGTCATTAGGATTTCCCCATTCGTCATACTCACCTGTCGTTAACGGAATTGAATCGTCTAACATAGTTGTAATCACATCTACAAAAGGAACTGCTGCAATAACACCATTATATAATTCTGGCGCTTTATTAATAATTGCTCCCATCAATAAACCACCTGCACTTCCACCCATGGCATATAAATGTTTAGACGATGTGTAACGCTCCTTAATTAAATGCACAGAACATGCTATAAAATCTGAAAATGTATTTTTCTTATTTAACAATTTTCCGTTTTCATACCATTCACGTCCTAAATATTCGCCTCCTCTAATATGCGTAATCACATATATAAATCCACGGTCTAATAAAGTTAATCTTATGGTTGAAAAATAAGGGTCTATGGTAGATCCATAACTTCCGTAGGCATATTGTAATAATGGATTAGAACCATCTTTCTTAAGTCCCTTTTTATAAATAACAGACATTGGGATTTTTGTACCATCTTCCGCTGTAGCCCAAATACGTTCTGATACGTAATTGTCTTTATCAAAATTTTTATCTAAAACCTCTTGTTCTTTTAAAACGGTTTTGGTTTTAGTACGCATATTAAACTCAATAACCGAAGATGGTGTTGTCATAGCATTATAGCCATAACGCAATAATTCAGTATCAAAATCTACATTAGTGCCTGTGTAAGTTGTGTAGGTTTCATTATCAAAAGGCAAATAGTAATCTTCAGTGTTATCCCAACGTTTTATTCTAATTTCGTTAAGTCCGTTTTTACGTTCACTAACAACTAAATAGTCTTTAAAAATATCAATACCTTCTAAGAGAACATCATTTCTATGTGCAATAACTTCTGTCCAATTTTCAACTTTAGTTTGTGTTTCTAAAGTTTTCATTAATTTAAAATTGGTCGCCTTATCCTTATTAGTAAGAATATAGAAATGGTCATTATAATGTGAAATACTATATTCTAATCCTCTAATTCTTGGTTGAAACACTTGAAATTTTCCTTCAGGATTATCTGCATCTAAAATATGATACTCGTTTGTTAATGTACTGTAACATGCAATAATTATATACTTTCTAGATTTAGATTTATAAACGGCTGCGCCAAACGTATCATCGCCTTCCTGAAAAACAAGCTCATCCTCTGATGTATCTCCTAAACGGTGTTTATAAATTTGAAATGCTCTAAGCGTAACTTCATCCTTCTTAGTATAAAACAACGTTGCATTATCATTTGCCCAACTTGAAGAACCTGTAGTCCCTTCTATTCTATCTTCTGCAACTTGATGGGTTTTTAAATCTTTGACGTGAATAGTATAATTTCGTCGTCCTGTGTTGTCAATTCCATAGGACACTTTTTTATTATCTGGACTAATACTTATACCTGCTAATTTGAAATAAGATTCACCTTCTGCCATTTTATTACAGTCGAATAATAATTCTTCAGGATTATCTAAACTGTCTTTTTTACGCGTGTAAATTGGGTAGTCTTTTCCTTTTTCGAATTTAGTAATGTACCAATAGCCATTATATTTATATGGTACTGAAGAATCATCTTCCTTTATTCTAGATTTCATTTCTTCAAATAAATCCTTCTGAAATTCTTTTGTATGTGCCATTTGACTATCGCAATACGCATTTTCTGCATTTAGATAGTCTATAACTTCTGGATGTTCTCTGTCTTTCATCCAAAAATAATTATCAACACGTATGTCGCCATGCTTTTCTAATTGATGTGGAATCTTTTTGGCAATTGGCGGATTTATATCTGAAATTTTTGTCATTTGTTTTAAGAAAATTTTAATCTAAAAAGTCGCGCAATTTACTAATTTTACAGCGTAAAAATTTAAAAGACACAATATATGTTTGGAGATATGATGGGAATGATGGGCAAATTAAAAGAAGCTCAGAAAAAAGTTGAAGAAACTAAAGAGCGTTTGCACACCGTTTTAATTGACGAAGCAAGTAACGACAATAAATTAAAAGTAACCATCACTGCGAATAGAACTATTAAGTCTATTGATATTGCAGATGAATTACTTGAAGATAAAGATATGCTTGAAGATTACTTAATCCTTACGCTTAACAAAGCCATAGAAAAAGCAACTAACGTGCACGAAACTGAAGTTGCTGCTGTTGCAAAAGAAGGCATGCCAACCATTCCTGGTATGGATATGTTTAAGTAGAAGCCCCTTTAATTCCCCAAAGGGGAAAACTAAGTACTTTAAATATACTGTTATTACTTCAACTTTTTTTTAGGTTTATGCCATTTATAAAACCTTTAAAACTTCCAATAACTTGTCATGCATTTGGTCTGTATAATCCAAATGTGTGACCATACGAAGTTTATTGCTTCCCATACCTATAATTCTAATATTCTTTTCGTTGAGATTATTTAAGAATTTTGTTTCATCCACATCGTCATTCAATTCAAAAATAACGATGTTGGTTTCTATAGGTTCAACTTTTTTAATAATTGATAATTTAGACAACACCTCTCCTATTTCCTTGGCACGCTTATGGTCGTCTGCAAGGCGCTCTATGTTATTATCTAAAGCATACAAACCTGCTTCAGCCAAATAACCTATTTGTCTCATATTGCCTCCAAATAGTTTTCTTAAGCTTAAGGATTGTTTCATAATGTCCTCGTTTCCTATTAAAACTGAACCAACAGGACATCCCAAACCTTTACTTAAACACACCGAAATAGTATCAAAAGTTTTTCCATATTGTAATGTGGTTTCATTTTTAGCCACCATAGCATTCCAGATTCGTGCACCATCTATATGAAATCCTAAATTATTAGATTTACATACCTTCTTTAGGTCTTTAAATTCCTTAAAATCCCAACACGCTCCTCCTCCTTTATTGGTTGTATTTTCCACTTCCACTAAACTGGTTTTACTATAATAATATTCTGGTGGATTAATGGCTTCTTCAACTTGTGCAGCAGTAAACATACCTCTATTACCATCTATTAATTTACAGGATGCTCCACTGTGAAAAGCGACACCTCCAACTTCATAATTATAAATATGTGCGTATTTATCGCAAATTACCTGCTCGCCAGGGTTGGTATGTAATTTTATTGCAATTTGATTTGCCATACTACCTGAAGGGAAAAACAACGCCTTATCCTTACCAAACATTTTAGCTAAACGTGCTTCTAATTCATTAACCGTTGGGTCTTCTCTAAAAACATCATCACCAACTTGGGCAGACATCATAGCATCTAGCATGCCTTTTGATGGTTTTGTAACCGTATCGCTTCTTAAATCTATAATCATATTTTAATAATCTTTATAAGTACAAATATCAGTTCCTATTGGAGAACCATCTGGTATTTTGGGAGAATTTTCTAGTTTAAATTTTTCTGGATGCTCATTAAATTCTTTAATCATAAGGCCATACTGCATAGCCATTGCATCATCACTATTAAATTGAATTGCCAAGTTAGCAAGCGATTTATTAGCAATTGCTTTAGTTTGAAAATAACTATTGTCATTTATGGCTAGGTTCATTACATATTTCAAGACATTAATATTGATTTGATGTTGTATAGCTTGCAGATATAAATCTGTGTGATTCTTGTTAAATGTGTTCTTAAACAAACCATCTAAAACGTCTTGTAAACTTAATTGCGTTTCATCTAAACTTTTTTGAAGTATTAATCGATTGGCACGTTGAGGGTGTAACAAAAATTTTAATGTCATATCGCTAGCTGTATTTGCAGCACTTAGCGGATCAAAAGCAACACCTGTTTTGCCTTTAAATGATTCTCTAGTGCGTCCATAACCAAAAGCTCTTGGAGGAAACAATGACAATTTATCCTCTGGAATGGCTAAAACTTTTGCGTCTATCGTATTAAAAATACCGTCTAAAGTTTCCCTTTGTATAGATCCATCAACTGTTTTAGATGTAAATTGCTCATCGCCTTTTACGGCATAATTATAATCTAATCCACCAATAACTTTGGTTGCCGCTTCCACTTGAAAGCGATGATAAAAATATAAAGGAACAAATACATCTTCTAAAACAGAGTAAGGTTGATAAGCCTTTATATTTTCGACTGAAAAATTAGCTATCGCTTGTTTTCGTAATTCTAAAACTTCGTCTAAACCAGCTTTAGGTGTTTTTCCGTTATCCCATAAATGAGCAAAAGCATGTGCACCTCCAGCTGCTCTGGCATCAGCATCTGTTATAAATCGCAAACCTTCATTTTGAGCATTTTTAAGAATCTTACGCAAAGCTGTTTTTTCATCTGTTTTCTTATCAAATTCCGAATAACTATAAGCCACAGTGACTTTATCCCAATTACCAATGCCTATTGCATAGGCTTTACTGAAATCAATAATTCCATCATTTACAGAGACTAGTGGATGTGGATAATCCATCACAGAAGCTCTATCATTTATACTTGATGCAAAATTATGTGCAAAACCAATAGTATGGCCAATTTCATGCGCACTTAATTGTCTTATTCTGGCTAAAGCCATATCTAACATTGGTTTATAATTTTCATCGCGCTCAGCAAACGGTTTATTCATTAAGGCTTGAGCAATCATAAAATCTTGACGAATTCGTAAACTTCCTAAACTTACATGACCTTTAATTATTTCGCCTGTTCTGGGATCTACAACACTAGCTCCATAACTCCAACCTCTAGTACTACGATGAACCCATTGAATAACATTATATCTGCAATCCATAGGATCTGCATCCTTAGGTAACATCTTTACTTGAAATGCATCTTCAAAACCAATAGCTTCATAAGCTTCATTCCACCATCTTGCTCCTTCGAGTAGTGCAGATCTAACTGGTTCTGGAGTTCCAGGATCTAAATAATAAATAATTGGTTCTACGGCTTTACTCTTTAATGATTTAGGGTTTTTCTTAACCAAACGATGACGTATAATAAATCGTTTAGTAATATCTTCTTCAATAGGTGTTGCATAGTCTAAATAAGATATAGAAATTGCGCCACTGCGCGTATCAAAAACTCTTGGTTTATAATTACTATCTGGTAATTCTATAAAAGAGTGATGTTGTATTACACTAATCAAGGAAGGTGTTGGTGTAACACTTCTTAAATTTCTACCCGTTGGCTCGCCCTTAAAGGTTAATAAAGCTTCAAACTCAATATTTTTTGGAAATGCTTTAGTACGCTCAAGAGAAAGTGCGCTTTTTGATTTATCTAATTTATAAATACCTTCTTTTTGTCTTTTTAATCGACTTGTCACGCCATTGGTATCTTCCATCAAAAAAGGTGTAAAATCAATAATATATTCCCCTTTTTTATCTGATAAAATTTTGAATCCGAATAAAACAGAATGCGCAAATGCTTGTTCAATACTTTTCTTTTCTAACGCATTTTTTGTGTTGGCTCGATATTTTAAATTAGGCTGAACAAGCAACAACTTGTTACCCGCTTTTTTAAAATAAACTACACGCTCTCCACCTAACAGTCCTCTATCTAAACCAATATCATTGCTACCAACACCAGAGGCTAAAGAGTTTACGTATAAAAACTCAGTATTCAGTTTTTCAACCTTTAAATAGATTTTATCTGAACTTTCTTCGTAATAGAAATCAAAATAACCTGTAAATTCTTGTAAATCTTTTTTATCTAAAATTTGGGCATTGATGGAACAGCCCATGATAATAAAACCTAATAAAAAGTATATTTTTTTCATAGCAAATAATTGAGTCATAAAACTACGGAAAATCTAAAAAAACAATTCAAAATTATGGCACTTTAAATCCACTGCATATATTTGTAGAAATAACAATAATTTATGATAACATCAGATCAAATAAAAGATCTTAATTCCCGTCTAGACATACTTAGACAATATCTTTGACTTAGATGCTAAGCTGATAGAAATTTCTAACGAAGAAGAACAAACTTTTGACCCTAATTTTTGGAACGACTCTAAAGCTGCCGAATTGGTAATGAAATCAATTAGAGAGAAAAAAAGTTGGGTTACCGATTTTAACAATGCCAAATCACTTTTTGAGGATTTAGAAGTCATTTATGAATTCTACAAGGAAGACGAAGCTCCCATGGAAAATGTAGAGCATCGTTATGAAGCCGCAGTAAATACCATTGAAAAACTAGAATTTAAGAACATGCTTTCCGAAGAAGGTGATAGTTTAAGTGCTGTTTTACAAATTACGGCTGGTGCAGGTGGAACAGAATCTTGTGATTGGGCAAGTATGTTAATGCGTATGTACTTAATGTATGCTGAAAAAAGTGGCTTTAAAGTAAAGGAACTTAACTTACAAGATGGCGATGTTGCTGGTATTAAAACTGTGACCATAGAAATTGAGGGCGAATATGCTTTTGGTTGGCTTAAAGGCGAAAATGGTGTACACCGTTTAGTTAGGATCTCTCCTTTTGATAGTAATGCTAAACGCCATACAAGTTTTGCTTCGGTTTATGTTTACCCATTAGTAGATGACTCTATTGAGATAGATATTAATCCTGCCGATATTGAAATAACAACAGCACGATCAAGTGGAGCCGGAGGACAAAACGTAAATAAAGTGGAGACCAAAGTTCAGTTAAGACATAAACCATCTGGTATCCAAATTCAATGTTCTGAAACACGTTCACAACAAGACAATAGAACGCGAGCTATGCAAATGCTTAAGTCTCAATTGTATGAAATTGAACTACAGAAACAAATGGCACAACGTGACGATATTGAAGCTGGAAAAATGAAAATTGAATGGGGAAGCCAGATTAGAAATTATGTATTACATCCTTACAAATTAATTAAAGACGTACGCTCTGCTCACGAAACAGGTAATGTAGATGCTGTTTTAGACGGAGATATTGAACCATTTTTAAAAGCGTATTTAATGCTAATGGGGCAAAAAGAAGATTCGGCATTATAATTGTAATTAACAAAATAAGATGATTAAAATATATCACAATCCAAGATGTTCAAAGTCTAGACAAGGACTGGCAATTGTAGAAGACTCTGATAAAGAATTAGAAGTTGTAAAATATTTAGAGAATAAATTAACCATTGAAGCCTTGGAAATTTTAATTTCTAAACTAGCAATACAACCAATTGATTTAGTGAGAAAAAATGAAGCTATTTGGAAATCTGATTTTAAAGGTAAGGACATGTCAGATAAAGAAATTATAGAAGCTATGGTTAATCATCCTAAGTTAATAGAAAGACCAATAGTAGTTAATGGAAATAAAGCTGTGATTGGTAGGCCACCAGAAACTATAAAAGAAATCATTTAAAAGACATCAAATGAAAAAGTTAATTTTTATTGCATTTGCCTTACTTCTAAGTTTAAATTTATCAGCACAACGAAGTAGAAATACAAATCAAATTCCGCAAACGCAAAGCGAACCAACGGAAGAACAAATCGCCAAACATAAACGAGATATGGAAGAGCGACGAGATGAATATATTCAAAATTTCTTATCTACTTTAGAAGCAGACGAATTTCAGAAGCACATTATCAAGCAAAATATAATTAGTTTTTTTGAAGCTAAAACGGAACTTTATAAGGTTAAATATGAACACAGTATGGATAGGAAAAATGCTGTGGAAAAATTAGAAAAAACGCATTTCAAAGATCTTGAAGAGCTTATTTCTGAAAACGATATGACCAAATTAAAGGAAATGATAAAAGGCGACTTTGATGAAAAAGAAGTTGTAAAAAAGAAGAAGAAAAAACGTAAAAAGAAGAAACAAAAAAAAGATAAATAGGATGATAATGACTAAGAATTTTAACACTTATCATTACCGTATTTTCTTTAGGTTGCTTTAACAAAAGATTAACCTATTACAATTGAACTAAAGGTATTTTTGCGAGTCTAAATATTTATAACCTTTAACCAATTGTAATGAAATTAAGTTTTTTCGCATCTCTATTATTAATTATCACATTCTCAAATTCTTTTGCTCAAAAAGATATAAATATAGAAGGAATAGTCATTGAACAAGGCACTAACATTCCTTTAGAATACGCAACAGTCGTTGTTAAAACAAAAGCTGATAACAAAATAATTACTGGCGGAATAACAGACACCAAAGGTAAATTCAAAGTCGAAGTACCAGCTGGTACATATATCATTTCGGTAGAATACATATCTTATAAAACCAAAACTTTCCCTGAGCAAACATTAACTCAAAACACAAACTTAGGTACTATAAACTTAGCTTTAGATGAAGAATCTCTAGACGAAGTTATGGTTGTCGCTGAACGTACTACTGTTGAAATTAAACTCGATAAAAAAGTTTACAATATTGGTAAAGATTTAACGACTGCTGGCGGAACTGTAAGTGACGCGCTTAACAATGTACCTTCCGTTACTGTTGATGTAGAAGGTGCTATAAGTCTTAGAGGAAATGAAAATGTTAGAATATTAATAAATGGTAAACCTTCTGCTATGGCAGGTTTTGGAGATAGCAATATATTAAGTCAGTTACCAGCAGAAGCTATTGAGCGTGTAGAAGTTATTACATCGCCTTCTGCGAGATATGATGCAGAAGGAACAGCAGGAATTTTAAATATTATATTAAGACAAAAAGAAACTTTAGGTTTTAATGGATCTGTGACATTAACAGCCGGTAATCCTGATAATGCTGGTGTTTCAGCTGCATTAAATTATAGAACAGAAAATTACAATCTCTTTTCTAATTTTGGTTGGAGATATTCTAATGCTCCAGGTAAAACGTTCATTGATGTAGATTATTTTGATGAAATAGAAAATGGTATCATAGACGAACCAGAATATAGAAGAATTCGAGAACGTAAAAACGAAGATCGATTGAATAGAAACTATAATACAAATTTAGGTATGGAGTATTTCTTAAGTGAATCTTCATCTATAACCGGAAGTTTTTTCTATAATTTTGGAAATGACGCTGACGTTTCCCTAAATTCAAGTGAACGTTTTAATAATAACATCATTGTAGAAAATACGCTTAGAAGAGAAAGAGAAACTGAAAAAGATAACAATTACCAAATTGCTATTAATTATCAAAAACAATTTGGTGAGGATAGAGACCATAAATTAACAGCAGATTTTCAATATGAAAATGGTAATGAAGAGGGCTACACTTATTTAAATGAAGATTATATCTTCACAGATCAAGAAGATCCTGCACCGTTTCAAATAGAACAAGAATTTACCGACGAGAAACAAAAAGAGTTTTTATTTCAAGCTGATTATGTACTGCCATTAGGAGAAGATTCTCGTTTTGAAGCTGGTTATCGTGGTAGTTTTGAAAACAGCAATACCGATTATGAACTTTTACAAGAAGATTTAGATTCAGGCGAATTTTTATTAAATGAAGATGTATCAAACATTTTTGACTATACAGAAAATGTAAATGCATTATATAGTCAATATGGTACTAAATTTGGAAGATTTTCATTTCTTTTAGGTCTTAGATTAGAGCACACCCAATTAAAAGGAAAGATTGAATCACAAACAGAAGATGTAACAGATAACGAATTAGATTTTGATAAAAACTATTTAGGCCTATTCCCTACTGTAAACCTAATTTACAATTTAGACAAAGAAGACTCAGACATTGAAGAAAGTATCACTTTAGGATTTAACCGAAGAATAAATCGTCCTCGTGGCAGATACGTAAATCCTTTTCCTTCAAGATCTAGTAGGACTAATATTTGGCAAGGAAACCCTGATTTGAATCCTGCTTTTTCAAGCACTTTTGATTTGGGATATTTAAAACGATGGGAAAAATTTACCCTTACCTCTTCTATTTATTACCAATATGAAACTGATGCTTTTGAAAGAGTACAAGAAAATACTGGTACGCAAACTACGGATGGTATTGACATAATTAGAACAATACCAATTAATTTGTCATCTAATCAACGTATAGGAACCGAAATTGGTGCGATGTACAGTCCTGCAAAATGGTTGCGACTAAACTCTAGTTTCAATTTCTTTCAATTTGAAACTGAAGGGGAATTTAACGGTATAGACTACAGTGCTAAAAATACAAGTTGGTTTGCTCGTTTTAGTTCTAAAGTGACTTTACCACTTGCTATCGATTGGCAAACTAGTGCATTTTACAGAGGACCAAGACAAGAAGCGCAAACTGATGTTGATGGCATATTTTCACTTGATTTAGCGTTTAGTAAAGAAATATTGAATAATAAAGCAACGATAGCATTAAACGTTAGAGATTTATTTAACTCAAGAAAATATGTCGCTACAACAACTACTGATTTCTTTCAAAGATATAATGAGTATCAAAGAAGACAGCGACAAATCAACGCTTCATTTACCTATAGGTTTAATCAAAAATTAAATAAACGTGAACGTTCTGGAAGAAACGGTAACGGTGGAGATGATATTGATTTTGAAGGCTAAAATAGCGTATACTCAAAAATAAAAAAAAGGCACAAATTAAAATTTGTGCCTTTTCTGTTTTCTTAATTCTTGTCTTCTACTTAACCTCTTTTAATGCATTATCTATTAAAGTACGTAAATGTTGTTTATGTGCTTTGCTAGATACATTTCCATTTGGTGCTGCCATGTTTCTAATTTGCTTTAAATTATATAAAGCCATTGATTTGGCAGTATTTGTATATCTGCTACTTTGTTTACCTGTTAACATATCAATTAACATATCTGTATATGATATTTGTAAATTCTGTCTAAAGGAATTGACGTTACCATAAATATCTGTTTTAAAAATAGCAGAATTTAAATCAGTCATATATTTAGATAAAGAGTACTCATTACCATACAATTCACTATCCGAAATTCTCTGTAACGTATTATTGTGTAAAATATGTCTTAGCACATTACGTTGATACGTTAATACTTGCGCATGTATTTTAGGATCTTCGGGACCTCTAAAAAAGTTATAACCTCTTCTTTGTAAAGCTAAATAATTATACAAATCATTTGGTGCGTTAAATGCATCAGGTGCAAAAGCATATTTCTTTAATGCATTCATTGCTCTTTTTTGATCCACCAAACTTACAGGTGTATAAGGTTGCTTTCCTCCTTCTTGACCAATCATTGATCTATCTACATAAACACCACCAATAAATCGAGAAATAACATTGACAGCCGTAGCACGTTGTCCACTTAAAATGTAGTAAGCTCGCCTTAATTCTTGATAAGACTCTCCTGGTTTAGAAAATTTAGATTTTATATCATTCATCATACTATCAACCAATTTTATTCTGTCTATAGAATAACCTATTTGATCATTAGACAAATCTCCAATCATTACTCTTGGGTCAATCGCTTTTCCTGGCGCACGCATGTCATCTGCATCATTACCAAAAATTAATTCTGGTTCTGTTGATCTATTCAGTAAAGCTACTTTTTCAGCTTCAGAATTAAATGGTGTGTAACCAAACTGAATTGCCCAAACGTCATAAGGACCCACAGATGTATCGTAATACTGACCTTGATCTGCTCTATTGTTTGTTAGGTTAATACCTGCATAATCCATAACAGATCCTGTTAAGCATTTCCCTTCAATAAAATCTTTATCTGCTAATTGTTCTGGCGAAAATAATTGACTAGCCTTCATGTTATGATTTAGTCCTAACGTATGGCCAACTTCATGCATAATTAATGCGATCATTGCTTCTTTTTTCATACGTGCCATTTCGATATCAGATCCACTTGTAGCCTCTACAACTGCTTGACCAAACATGGTATTCTCATGCATTGTATGACCAAATGAACATAAAACTTTATTCTTTTTTAAATAGTCTGCAGCATCAAATTCCACATCTGCTTTAGCTAAATCAAATAACTGATCATAGAATACCCTGTTAGTAAAATGCACATATTCTAACATTATATCTGCTCCAATTATTTCTCCTGTTCTTGGGTTTACAAAACTTGGTCCATAGCCACCAAAAGGCGGATTTGGAGAAGATGTCCAACGTAATACATTATAATTAATATCTCCTGCATCCCAATCTGCATCGTCTGGTTGTAACTTAACAACCATGGCATTTTTAAAGCCTGCTTTTTCAAAAGCTTTATTCCACTCTAACACACCTTGTGTAATTGTTTCTCTCCATTCCACTGGTGTAGAATTCTCCATCCACCATGTAATAGGTTCCACTGGTTCTGATAAGGCAGCATTAGGATCCTTTTTAACCAAATTCCATCGATGTACTAAATCTTTGTATGGTGCAGAGTTAGTTGCCGTTTGATCATTCACTTGTGTCGTAAAATAACCCACTCTAGGATCGTCTAAACGAATTTCATAATCATTATCTGGCATTGCAATTAAACTGTGAAATACTTTAATACTCACATTTCTTCCATCAGTTACAGCTTGAGAACCACCGTTTAGTACCGAAGGGCTTGAGTATACATACTCAACTTCAAGATTTGTATTATCATCATAGTTATTGATGCTATTAATTTTGGTTTTTGATTTGTCTAGATTTCCTAATTTAAATGCCATAGGGCTAGAACCCGGAAAACGTGGTGGTTTAATTTGGGTTAATGTTTCTTTTAAAAACAAACCATCTGCTTTTATTAAATATAAACCTGCTTTTTCATCATGTGCTTCAATCTTTACAGCTGCCATAATACCTTCACTAGTATTAGCATCTTTAGATTTAGAGATTGCATTATCTGGATCAAAATAAAATGACGTGTTTTGAGAAACAAATTCTATTTTGTTATAGAATTTTTTTACTTTAAAAACTTTAGAGCCACCATAAGCACCTCTAAAACGGCCTGCATCTACAACACCATTAGATACTTGATTAAAATGTATATAATCTTTACCTAATTGCTCATCACTAATTACCATTTGTAATGCTCCAGTAATTGTATCGCGATACATGGTAAACAGACCTTCTATCTTTTCACTAGATTTAGTGAGGTCTTTAATTGACTTTTTCTTAGATTTAGGTTTCGGTGCTGGTGTTTCGGTTTTATCCTTCTTTTTCTTTTTCTTTTTTTGAGCTTCTACATTTTGAGGTGCCATAAAAGCGCTAACTACAAGCGCTATAGATAAGAGTCTATAGACATTTCGTTTTTTGATTTTCATGATTAAAATTGATTAGTTTGTATTTTAACAAGATATTGAATAAATCATAAAAGATTCTCTAATATTTTGTTAAAATAAGGAACTCTCAACCTATCACTTTATCATAAAAAGAGAATTATTTAAAATATAAGTGCTGTTTATCATAAGACAGCTCTTCAAAGCTAGAAACCACCATATTGGCTAATGCATAGTCTTGGCCAGACGAATGTTTACTTTTAAAACCAGCGCAAAAAATTCCTGCAGCATGTGCTGCTTTAATGCCATTAGTAGAATCCTCAATAACCATACATTCTGATTTATCTTGATCTGTATGTTTAGCCGCTTTTAGAAAAATCTCTGGATGAGGCTTTGATTTCTCTAAATCTGCACCACTAAATTTTCCCATAAAATATTGGTTTAGATCAAAGCGATTAAAAATGCGTTCTATATTTGGCATAGAAGCCGAAGAAGCCACTACCAGCTTTACACCATTAGCATAATAGTCCTTGATGCGCTCTAAAACACCATCAATTAATACCAAACCAGAATCGTTTTCAAACAAATATTTAAAGTGTTTTCGTTTTGTAGACACAAGAGTTTCTGGTGCTTGCTTAATATTAAAGTGATCTACTAATCGTTTACAGATATTGATTGTAGATTGCCCAGTAAACGATTCATAAAGTGCATCATTGACTTCAATATTTACATCATTGAACATCTGATAATAGGCTTTACGATGTAAAGGTTCTGTGTCTACAATAACACCATCCATGTCGAATAATACGGCTTTGAGCATAAAATATATTATTTTAGCCACGAAGATAGTAAAGAGTAATTTTGAGTGCAACGAGAAATCTCATTATTAAATAACAAATCTATTATGGCGAAAAAAGGAAAAGAGAAAAACACCAATAATAAAGCCAAGCATAGCAAACTAATTGCTCAGAAAAAAAACAAAATAAAGTCTAAAGATGCTGAACGTAAAGCCCGTTTAAGAGCTATTGTTGAGAAAGCTAAAGCACAAAATAATGCTTCTGATGATTCTTAAACAAACTATATGTATTGCCATATAAACCTCTGCAAGTGTAGTTATTCTCTAAAGAAAACGATTTAATGGAACCCGAAACTCAAATATTAGCATGGAGATAGTTTCCTAACCCAAACGGAGAAAATTACTTCAAAAAAGAACTTTCTGATAAGACTCGCGTAATTGAATTATTTGATTTCTGTCAAATTTTAGAAGCCTCCATATTTGATGTTGTGTGGAAATTCCTATTTGAGAAATACCAACTTAAAGGAATCATTGAATTGGACTCTAAAAGTGGATGGACGAGTAACGATGATCTTTGAGAATGGATTACTGCAATTTTTTACAATGCACTCATTTCTAGATACAAGCCCTTAAAAAGGGTAATTCGGAAATTACAATGAACAAAGTGGCATATTTATCAATTCCAATAATGAACTTAGGAAAATAGATTGGAAGAAAATTTATAACTTAAAAAAAATATCTCATTCCGAAATATGGCTGCAGGTAAAGTGAATTTCAGGTCGAGAATTTATATACCTTATTGGGTGTTGTACGCCGTTATTTTTTGATTGCATTATTCAATTGTACCATTTTCAATTCTTTATGGTACGTTTCAATTCTAGAGTAAGCAGTTCCATCAACTAATAAAATAACTATCAACATTGCAATTGTTGTAATGCTAATTGCTCTCCAAGTTGGTGTATTAATGAACAGAATTAGTAATGCTGAAACAATTATAAGAATTGGAATTACTTTGAAAACAACTGTATATTCCTTTAATGTACTTTCTGAACGTTCTATTTCGGATTGGTAAAAAGCAGCTGTATCAGTATTAAAGTCTTTCTCAAACTGTTTAACTCTTTGTATATTTGTATAGTTAAGACCCATACCAATAATTAAAAGTAGAATGCCTGCTACCAAAGTTGGAATAATATAAGCTTTTGCTAAATCTGTTTTTCCTAATTGCCAAAACCCAATACTTGCAATTAAAAACCCAATCGCAAAAAGGATAAAAAAACGTGTTGAGAATACTTCAGCTTTTGCCCACTCTGTAGTTAATTTTAATAGTTCCATTGACAATAATTCCTAGTTCATACTATATTTCTGTTGGTATTCTGAAGGGCTTATTCCTTCTTTCTTTTTGAATAATCTAGAAAAATATTGTGGATATTCAAACCCTAACTCATAAGCTACTTCCGAAACGCTTTTATGAGGCTCCAAAAGAATGTTTTTTGCTTCGTCAATTAAATACAATTGCAAATGTTCAGTTGTAGTTTTACCTGTTTCTTTTTTCAAAGTATCACTTAAGTAACGTTGAGAAACCAACATTTTATTTGCTATGTGTTCTATACATGGAATTCCTTTTTCTTGTAAATGACCTGATTCAAAATATTCAGTTAATTGCTGATTAAATTGTTCCAGCAAATCGTTCGATATTTCTTTCCTGTTTAAAAACTGTCTTTCATAAAATCGATTGGCATACTTAAAAAGCGTACTTAATTGAGAAATGATAATTTCTTTGCTAAACTCGTCTTGGTTGTTATGATATTCTATTTCAATATTTTCAACTATTAATTCTATTTGCTTTTCTTCTTTTGGCGAAAGATGTAATGCTTCATTTACTGAATAGGAAAAGAAACCATATTTTTTTATTTGTTGTGCTAAATCTGTTCCTTTCAAAAAATCTTCGTGGAAGTTTATTGAAAAGCCTTTTCGCTCAAAAACCACGCTACTATCCCATTGTAGAATTTGCCTTGGTGCAATGAAAATTAAAGCTCCATTGGTAAAATCATATTTTGTTCGTCCGTAGTTTAAGTCGCCTTTTACAAATTTCTTTAAGCTAATGGAATAGCAATCGTTTGTAATTGGTGGCGAACTTTCTTTTGGACAAGGTAAATAACCATCGCCTTTTGAGTTGAAAACACTCAACATAGGGTGTTCTGGTCTCGGTACTTCTAAATAATCGAGATAAGTCGATAATGTTTTAAAGTGCTCCATCATACAAATTTATATATTCCATTTTACACCTGTTTCCTTTTCCGAAAGTTCCCATAATTTATTTGATACGACTTTATCTTTTGCGTGTGATTCTAATTTATGTGCTCCAACTGGGCCAGTCCAATTATTTCTTCCTGTTGGACCATAAAAACTACTTTGGTCTAAATTAGGTTCTGTGGCACACATCAATTGCGGATAAGCACCTTTTTCAGCCGATTGTGTTAATGGCGACAATTTCATTAGATTAAAGATGAATTTCATCATAAAGCTACCACTTGAATTTATTAGGTTGGTTCTTGAAGAACCTGGATGACAAGCATATGCTTTAACATCTGTTTTCCCAGCTTCTTTTAATCTATCTTGTAATTCGTACATAGACATTATCTGCGCCAGTTTACTTTGACTATATGCATTATTAGGCGTGTAATCTTTGTTCCAATTCAAATCATCAAATTTGATGGTTTTAATTCCCATATCATATCCCAAACTTCCTACCGTTACAATTCGTCCTTTGGATTTCTTAATAAGTGGGAACAATAGTGCTTGAAGCGTAAAGTTTCCGAAGTAATTTGTTCCCATTTGACTTTCCCATCCATCTACTGTTAACGTTTGTTTAGGTACTTGGGCAATAGCAGCATTACAAATGAGTGCATCGATTTTAGGAACTGTTTTTACAACTTCTTCTGTTGCTTTTTTCACCGAATCTTGAACAGCCAAATCCATTTTTATAGCTACAACGTCTATATCATTTCCAAGTTCTTGCTTTAGAATTTTAATGGTGTCTTCAGCTTTCTTTGGGTTTCTATTAAGCATTACCACTTTTGCTCCTTTTGATAGTAATATTTTCGCTGCTTCAAATCCTGTTCCGCTTGTAGTTCCCGTTATTACATATGTTTTACCATTTAATTTTTCAATTCTATCTGGTGTCCAACCTTTTTTACCAAATTGATTTTTCTCCATTTTTGCTTACGTTTGATTTAATAAGACAAAATTAGGTCGGAAAGGAACTTAACTTCTTATACGGATTTTCTAAAGTTGGATACTTTTTGGTTTGAGTGGGTAATTGCACCATACTACGGAAAAATTAATTATTTAATACAGAAACCACTAATTACCTTTTATACATCAAACATAAACCTACTGTTAATTAACAAAATTTAGTAATGATAGCCGTAAACTTTAAGTATTTACAACACATTATCCATAATATCTTGTACTACTTCAGGATTTAAAAGTGTGCTTGTATCACCTAATTGATCGGTTTCATTACATGCAATTTTCCTTAATATTCTTCTCATTATTTTACCTGATCGTGTTTTTGGTAAACCATCTGTAAATTGAATCTTATCTAATTTTGCAATTGGGCCTATTTGCTCTGTAATTAATTGATTGATTTCTTTACGTAAATTATCATGATTTCTGCTTTCTCCAGTTTCCTTTAAGGTTACATAACCATAAAGCGCATTTCCCTTAACATCATGTGGAAAACCTACAATTGCACTTTCTGCAACCGCAGGATGTTCGTTAATAGCATCCTCTATTGGAGCTGTTCCTAAATTATGACCTGAGACTATAATAACATCATCTACTCTACCTGTAATTCTATAATAACCTACTTCATCTCGCAACGCTCCATCACCTGTAAAATACATATTATCGTAAGCAGAAAAATAGGTGTCTTTATAGCGTTGATGATTGCCCCAAATTGTTCTGGCTATACTTGGCCATGGGAATTTAATGCATAGTCTGCCATCTACTTGGTTACCTTTAATTTCTTGACCTTGCTCATCCATTAATGCTGGCTGAATACCTATAAAAGGTAATGTTGCATAGGTTGGTTTTGTTGGTGTTGCAAATGCTATTGGAGTAATCATTATGCCGCCTGTTTCAGTTTGCCACCATGTATCTACAATTGGTGCTTTTTTCTTACCAACATTATCATCGTACCAATGCCACGCCTCTTCATTTATAGGTTCACCTACAGTACCCAACACTTTAATGGATGACAAATTATGTTTTTCTAAATGATCAATGCCTTCTTTAGCTAATGCTCTTATTGCAGTAGGTGCTGTATAAAATTGATTAACCTTATGCTTTTCTACGATATCCCAAAAGCGTCCGAAATCTGGATAACTTGGTACGCCTTCAAACATTACAGTTGTGGCTCCATTACAAAGTGGTCCGTAAACAATATAGCTGTGACCAGTGATCCATCCAATATCTGCTGTACACCAATACACGTCCTTTTCGGTGTACTGAAATACATTTTTAAAGGTATAGGCTGTATACACCATATAACCCGCTGTTGTATGCACCATACCTTTAGGTTTTCCGGTGGAACCAGAAGTATATAGAATAAATAGTGGATCTTCTGCCTTCATTATTTCTGGTACACAATCTGAATAGGCTTCATCTAATAAAGGCTGCAACCAATAATCACGACCTTCTTTCATATTAATATCAGTATTAATACGTTTTGCTACCAAAACAGATTCAATTGAAGTACAATCTTCTAAGGCTTCATCTACAATACTTTTTAGATCTATTGTCTTTTTACCACGATAAGAACCATCACTGGTTATTACCATTTTACATTCAGAATCGTTAATTCTAGTCGCTAAAGCTGTTGAAGAAAAACCGGCAAACACTACGGAATGTATGGCTCCTATACGAGCACATGCTAATACTGAAATTGCCAATTCAGGAATCATAGGTAAATAAATACAAACCCTATCTCCTTTTTTTATGCCTTTATCTAATAATACATTGGCAAACCTACAAACACGTTCATGTAATTGCTTGTATGTAATATGTTCAGCTTCTTCTTTAGGATCATTAGGTTCAAAAATAATAGCTGTTTTATCGCCTCTTGTATATAAATGTCTATCTATACAATTCTCCGTTATGTTGAGTTCTGCACCTTCAAACCATTTTATTTCTGGTTTTGAAAAATCCCAACTAAGAACTTTATCCCATTTTTTTCGCCATATAAAATGTTCTTCCGCTATTTCTTCCCAAAAAACTTCCGGGTTTCTTACTGATTTACGGTACACTTGGTAATACTCTTCTAAGTGTTTAATGTGATAATTACTCATTATTTAGTCTCTATTTATTTAAGTTTAAAAAGGTAGTTATTTTGGATTAAAAAAAGAAGCTTCTTCTTCGGATAATAATCTGGAGTGAATTAAAAACCTTAAGCCTAATGGAATTTCTAAAGAAAAACTCGCTCCTCTCCCTTTAGTTACATCTACTGTAAGGTGTGTATGTTTCCAATATTCATATTGATCTTGATTCATATAAAAGTTAACGCCTTCTACTTCTCCTAAAAGAATATCACTCTCATCTAAATACATGTCTTCTTTTTCAAAAATCATTGGTGCTGAACCATCGCAACAGCCTCCACTTTGATGAAAAATTAATTCGCCATGCTTGGCCTTTAGCTGTTGAACCACCTTGGCTGCCTCTTCTGTTATTTCTACTCGTTTCATATGTTTTATACATTAAAAAAAAGCTGAATTAAATTAACTAATTCAGCCTAATTCTGCTATTAATAAATTTCTAAAAGAAACCTAACTTGTTCTTATCATAAGAGATTAACATGTTTTTAGTTTGTCTGTAATGACTCATCATCATTAAATGATTCTCTCTTCCGAATCCCGATTTTTTATAGCCACCAAATGGTGCATGTGCAGGATAGGCATGGTAACAATTTACCCAAACACGACCTGCTTTTATTGCTCTAGGTATTTGATACAATTGATGTGCATCTCTCGTCCAAACACCTGCTCCTAATCCATATAATGTATCATTTGCAATCTCTATAGCTTCTGCTTCATCTTTAAATTTAGTAACACAAGCCACTGGTCCAAAAATTTCTTCTTGAAAGACTCTCATTTTATTATGTCCTTCTAATAGTGTTGGCTTTATGTAATAACCATTAGCAAATTCGCCTTCGAGCTTATTAGCCTCACCTCCTGTTAAAACTTTAGCGCCTTCGTCTTTACCAATTTTGAAATAGGATTGTATTTTTTCATACTGATCATTAGAAGCTTGAGCACCAACCATACAACTTGTATCATAAGGATTATTTTGTACAATGGCTTCCGTCCTTGCTATTACACGTTCCATAAAAGCATCGTAAATATCTTCTTGTACCAAAATCCTTGAAGGACACGTGCATACTTCACCTTGGTTAAATGCAAATAAAACTGCGCCTTCTATAGCTTTATCTAAAAACGCATCGTCTTCATCCATAACACTATTAAAAAAGACATTTGGCGATTTACCACCCAATTCCATAGTTACAGGATTAAGGTTTTTAGACGCATATTGCATAATTAATTGTCCGGTTGTCGTTTCACCAGTAAATGCAACTTTATCTACTTTAGAACTCGATGCCAAAGGTTTACCAGCTTCTGGACCAAAACCATGTACAATATTTAGAACACCAGGCGGAAGAACATCTGCTATTTTCTCCATTAATAATGTGGCTGTTGATGGTGTTTGCTCTGCTGGTTTTAAAACAACACAATTACCTGTGGCAAGTGCAGGTGGTAATTTCCAAGACAACATTAATAAAGGAAAGTTCCAAGGAATAATTTGCCCAATAACACCAAGTGGCTCTTTAATATTCATGGACAAGGTATTCTGATCTAACTCTGTTGCACTACCTTCCTCTGCTCTTATACAAGCGGCAAAATAACGCCAATGATCTACGCAAAGCGGAATATCTGCATTTAATGTTTCACGAATTGGTTTTCCATTATCACAAGTTTCTACTAGTGCAAATTCTTCTAAATTGGCTTCAATAATATCGGCAATTTTATTTAATAATGTTGCTCGCTCAGTTGCTGAAGTATTTCCCCACGATGCTTTAGCCGCATTTGCTGCATCAACAGCATTTTCTACATCCTCTTTTTGCGATCTTGGATATTTTGCAATTAGTGTACCATCTACTGGAGATGTGTTTTCAAAATACTCGCCACCTACAGGTGGCACAAATTTGCCATTTATAAAATTGGAATACTTCTCTTTAAATTGTGGTTTAGAATAACTCATACCTTAATGTGTTTATTTATTAGTTTATACTTTTTATTGCCAAAAATTTGACTATTTAGTATTTTTGATAAAGTTATTTTATCATATTCTAAATAAATTGAACATATTTATTATCTTTTTGAACATATCTCTTATTAACTAATTTTAAGATTATTTTTTTGTAATATTGAGAATGAGCCACTTACTATCTAAACATAAAAGCCATAGAAAACTTACTACATTAGTAGAAAACAGAACTACTTATAATGCCGAATACGCAGAATTAAACATCTATGAAACTCATGCTATGGCAGAGAAAGTATCGTTAACTTTTGACTTTCCTATTATAGCAAGTATGCTAACCGGAAAGAAGGTTATGCATTTAGACGGCTTTGATGCTTTTGACTTTTTTCCTGGAGAATCTGTAGTAATGCCTTCTCATAAGGAAATGATTATTGATTTTCCTTTGGCGACCAAAAACCAGCCTACACAATGTCTGGCTTTAGGAATTGATGCTTTTAAGATTGAAGAAGTTGTAGAAAAATTTAATCATAATGTTGCTATAGAAGATGAAAATAACAATTGGGACTTAAGTACAACCACTTCTCATCTTATAAATAATGTTGACGTAAATCATCTTATTGAAAGACTGACGTACACTTTTACAAATAGTAATAAGTCTAAAGATGTTTTACTCGATTTAATGATTCAAGAATTAATTGTAAGATTGCTTCAGACAAAAGCTAAATCGTTAATAATAAATGACACACACACCTTTAATGATACCAGAATAGGAACTGTAATTAAATTTATTAAAGAGAATCTTACCAATAAAGATATTTCTGTAGATCAATTAGCGAAAAAAGCGTACATGAGTGCTTCCCACTTTCATAAACAATTTAAAAACACCTTAGGCATCTCTCCAATTGACTATATCAATTCTGAAAAAATTAAGTTTTCAAAAAAGTTAATTAAAGAATCAAAAAACTTAAGAATGTCTGAAATTGCATTTCAATCTGGTTTTAACAATACAAGTTACTTTAACAGACAATTTAAAAAAATGGAAATGATGACACCTCAACAATTTAAGGCTTCGATAAATAAATAACTTTTATTAAATATATCATCTTAGTGAGAAACCGCTTCATTTGCACCACTTGGAATACGAATATTCTCAACCAGATCTTGAACTTCTTTTGGAGGTACCTTAGTAAATTTCATAATTGTAACTGATACTATAAAATTAAGAAGCATCGCTATAGTTCCAAAACCTTCAGGAGAAATACCAAACCACCAATCGGCTTTTTCGCCACCACCAAACCAGCCAAATTTAAATTTAGTCATGTAAAATAACATGGTAGTTATGCCTACTATCATACCAGCAACAGCTCCTTCTTTATTCATCTTTTTGTAAAAAATACCAAGTATGATAGCTGGAAAAAATGAAGCCGCAGCTAAACCAAAAGCTAAAGCGACAGTAGCTGCTACAAAACCAGGCGGATTAATACCAAAATAACCAGCTACACAAACCGCTACAACAGCAGAAAGACGTGCCGCTATTAATTCTCCTTTTTCTGTAATTTTTGGATTTATCATTTTCTTGATTAAATCATGAGACACTGAGGAAGAAATAACCAATAATAAACCTGCAGCTGTGGATAGTGCTGCTGCCAAAGCGCCTGCGGCTACTAAGGCAATTACCCAGTTTGGCAATTTAGCTATTTCAGGATTTGCTAAAACCATAATATCATTATCTACAATCAATTCATTTTTTGATTCATCTGCTACATATTGAATAATACCATCATTATTCTTATCTGTAAAACTGATTAAACCAGTTGTTTCCCATTTCTTAAACCACTCTGGCATTGCTGTGTAAGGTTGATTAGAAACGGTTTCAATCATATTTGTTCTAGCAAAAACAGACACAGCTGGTGCTGTAGAATATAAAATAACAATAAGTAACAATGCTAAACCTGCTGATTTTCGAGCATCCTTAACACGCTTTACAGTAAAAAATCTAACAATAACATGCGGAAGACCTGCTGTACCAACCATTAAAGCTAGTGTGATTGCAAAAATATCTAGTGTGGTTTTTGAGCCTTCTGTATATTCATTAAAACCAAGGTCTGTACTCAATCCATCGAGCTTATCTAATAGGTAAGTTCCTGAACCATCCGATAGTGTACTACCAAATCCTAGTTGTGGTATTGGGTTGCCTGTCATTTGAATTGAAATAAAAATAGCTGGCACCATAAACGCAAATATGAGCACACAATATTGTGCTACTTGTGTATAAGTAATGCCTTTCATGCCTCCTAGAACAGCATAAAATAACACGATTATCATACCTATGATAACACCTGTATTGATATCAACTTCTAAAAAACGAGAAAACACTAAACCAACACCTCGCATTTGGCCTGCTACATAAGTAAATGACACTATTAATGCACAAATAACACCAACCAATCTGGCTGTATTAGAATAATAACGATCGCCAATAAAATCTGGAACGGTAAACTTTCCGAATTTTCGTAAATATGGTGCTAGTAATAATGCTAATAAAACATAACCGCCTGTCCAGCCCATTAAATAAACGGCACCATCATAGCCAGCAAAAGAAATAATGCCAGCCATAGAAATAAATGAGGCTGCACTCATCCAGTCTGCTGCAGTTGCCATTCCGTTTGCTAATGGCGAAACACCTCCACCTGCAACGTAAAATTCTTTTGTAGAACCTGCTCTAGACCATATTGCAATTCCGATGTATATTGCGAAAGTTATGCCAACTAATATATAGGTCCATGTCTGTACTTCCATTCCTGCAATTAAAAATAGATTATTCATCATAGCCGAATTTTTTATCAAGATTATTCATCAGCTTCACATATACAAAAATGAGTATAACGAACACATACATTGAGCCTTGTTGAGCAAACCAAAATCCTAGTTTAAAACCTCCTATTTTAATAGTATTTAATTCATCTTTAAAAATGATACCTGCACCATATGAAACCGTAAACCATATGGCAAGTAAGATTAATACATATTTGATATTGGCTCTCCAATACCCTTTAGGATCCTTCTTTGATTTCATGTTTATTTAGTTTTAATCTTTTAATATAACCTTTTAATTCCTTTATAACCTTTGGCGCCAAGATTATAGTAGCCGTCATTGTAGGAATTGCCATTAGTGCAAACACACCATCTATAAAATTTATCATAGCTTCAAATTTGGTGATTGCTGCTATAACAATACTAGAAATGTAGAGATAATTATAATAATGCTTTTTGTCAGCTCCTATTAAAAAAGACATGCATTTTGTGCCATAATAGGCATAAGAAAATAAGGACGAAATACTAAATATGAATATACATACCATAAGAAGATACTGACCAACACCAGGAATTGCATCTTGAAAAGCAGATGCCGTAAGACTTACTCCATTATTAGACGTTGTTTGCCAAACACCTGTGACTAAAATAGCTAAAGCTGTAAGCGTACAAACTATCAACGTATCTATTACAGGTCCCAACATAGCAACTAACCCTTCTCGTACAGGTTCGTCAGTCTTAGCTGCACCATGAGCCATAGGTGAAGTTCCTATACCTGCTTCATTAGAAAACGCTCCTCGTTTTATGCCTAATAAAACCAGCCCACCTAATACACCACCAAATACAGAATCTTCATTTATATGATTAGCTTCAAACGCGTCTGTAAAAATCATTACAAAATACTTTGGTACTTCTTCAAAATTAATACCCAAAATGATTAACACTAATGCAAAATATAGAATAACCATTGTAGGTACCATTTTAGCTGCGAGAGAACTAATTCGCTTTAGTCCACCAAGAATAACTATAGACGTAAAAACAACCAAAACAATAGCAATTATTAGATTGGTAGTAAAGCTAACCTCAACACCATTTGGTATTAATATAATATCATTAATGGCTTGTTTTAGTTGATTAACATTCACAACAGGCAATGCCCCAAGCATACCAAAAACACTAAACATTACAGCCAAAAATTTCCAGTTTTTTCCAAGACCTTCAATAATGAAATACATAGGTCCTCCTTGTACTTCACCATGAGAATCTTTACCTCTATACATTATTGCTAAAGTTGATGTAAAGAACTTGGTTGCCATACCAACAATAGCACTGATCCACATCCAGAACATAGCTCCTGGTCCACCAACTGAAATGGCTAATGCTACACCAGCTATATTCCCCATACCAA
The DNA here is from genome assembly GCF_045765065.1 of Winogradskyella sp. 4-2091. Classification (NCBI taxonomy): domain Bacteria; kingdom Pseudomonadati; phylum Bacteroidota; class Flavobacteriia; order Flavobacteriales; family Flavobacteriaceae; genus Winogradskyella; species Winogradskyella sp. 4-2091. The sequence goes on along the minus strand of NZ_JBJKOD010000007.1, from coordinate 24,669 downwards.
TTGTAGATGACAACGCTGTTGTTAATGCTTGAAAATGCGAAATCTGACCAGGATCGTTTGGGTCGTCATACTTTCCTCGTAACACACTTATCGCATGTCCTAAATACCGAAACGGTAAAAACTGAGACCTAATTAAAAGGTACAAACCACCTCCAATTAATAAAATAAGCAAAGGTAAACCCCAAGCAAGATCCGAGAATTGTTTAAGAATTTGGTTAAGAATTGTCATAGATTATAAATTTAATAAACCGTTTTTATTTAAAGTATAATGTCATCAATTTATTTATAACTAATATGCTTATGTATAGTTTTACCAATAAAATTTAAATAACATATTTTTGTAATACCGAACTATTGAAATAGTAATTATAATCTTTCAAATTGAATAGATTTTCATCTAAATATTAATTCTTAATACTAAAAAAATAGTATTCTTAGAGTATAATGTGAGATCTGTAAGTATAATATAAGCTATATTTATTGTGACAAACCAATTAATTTGAATCCTAATCGCCTTTATTTTATTGATGCTGTAAGAGCCTTTGCAATTTTAATGATGCTGCAAGGCCATTTTATAGACACTTTACTAGATCCATCTTATAGAGATCAAAATAATACAGTATTTAATATATGGGAATATTTTAGAGGGATTACGGCTCCTACCTTTTTTACGATTTCCGGTTTAATATTTTCTTACTTGCTTATCAAGGCCAAACGGAACGGCAAGGTTAAACAAAGGATGCGAAAAGGTTTGATGCGTGGTATAATGCTCATTGGAATTGGGTATCTATTAAGAGCTCCTATATTTCAATGGTTAATGGGCGAATTCAACACCTATTTTCTTGTAATTGACGTTTTGCAATGTATTGGATTGTCTTTAATTGGTATTGTACTAATTTATCAACTTACATTTAGAAAGACTTTGTTTTTCTCACTAATAATGCTAGTTCTAGGATTATGTATTTTTATCTCAGAACCATTATATCGCTATTTAGAATTACCAGAAGTTCCGTTAATTTTCTCAAACTATTTATCTAAATCTAACGGTTCTATTTTTACAATTATTCCCTGGTTTGGCTATGTAGCATTTGGTGCCTTTATTTCTACATTGTTTTATAGATATGTGGAACGTCCAAAATTTAAAATAGCAATAGTTTCTGGTTTTTTTATTTTCGGAATTGCTCTAGTAATGAAATCTGCTTGGTTATTTATGAAACTCTATTATTGGTTTGATATTTCAATTTTTAAAGATGTAGCCTATTATAATTATCTTTTCACAAGATTTGGAAATGTGTTAATTTTATTCTCGTTGTTTTATTTAGCAGAGAACTATATTAAGCAACCACTAATTCTAAGAATAGGACAGAAAACACTATCCATTTATGTTATACATTTTATTATTATTTATGGTAGCTTCACAGGTATAGGTTTACACCAAATTATAGGGAATACACTCACTCCTTGGCAAGCCATTATTGGTGCGTTGTTATTTTTGTCTGTGGTTTGTTTTTTATCATTTCATTATGCTAAGACTAATGCCTTTGTATATTCTAACACTAGAAAATTAATGGAGAAAATTAAACGCTATACGCGATAATTTTTTATATTTTTAATTATTCGAATAAAACCATCTACAGTATGAAACGCAATCAAACGATCCTACTATTATTAATATTATGCCTAGTTTCTTGCAATAGGATAGCGAACAAAACCAAAGAAGGGATTAACAGAGGTGGAGAAGTTGTTGGAGAAAGTGCTACGGAATTTTTTGAAGGTGTTTCTGAAGGTGTAGATAAAACCTTAGAATGTAAAATTATGCTTTCAAATAATCTTAAAAAACAAGGTTTAAAAACTGGTGTTTATAACATCGGAAGTCAATCAAGTAGCCACAATAACAAACTAACTTTATATGTGATTTTTGATTCTGATTTTAATCAAGAAGTTATGGCAAAAGTCTTTAATAAATCTGGTTTAGAAATTGGCAGAGCAAAAACGGTTATAAGTGGAACCAAAGATGGTGCGGCATATTTTGATTTTTTGTTTGATACAAGAACTGATATTGGTTACAGAAATAAAATTATTATAGAATAAAAAAGACCACCTAATTAAAGATGGTCTTTTTCTCTTTCATAGCAATTAGAGCGACTAATTACTGGTTATAAACACCGACGAAGCCGATGCTAATGCGCTATTGAAACTAGGTGTTAAATTTCCACCTGTTCCAATGTTATTGAATGCTAAAATTCTACCGCCATTGTTTCCTGCTTCAGCAATATAAACAGTTCGTGATTCTGCATCATAAGCAACATCTACAGGATTTCCTAATGATGTAGCACTACCAGAAACTCTTATTTGATTAGATAATGCTAACGTTTCTCCATTTGCCAACGCATTTAGTTTATTTGTAAAATTTTCTATAACGTGAAAACCACCATCATCTTGACCATTTGTAGCTGAGGCAATATCCGTCATTACTAAAACATCAGAACTAGTATCATAAGTAATACCATGTGTTCTAACAATACCCTCTAGCGCAATAGTTTTGGTTGCACTAACCGTTGTCGTTGTAGTATTAGACAAAAAGTCTGAATAAATAGCAAGCTGATTAGTTGCGTCAACAACAGCGTATAAATCGTTACCATTAAATGTAATTCCCCATAATTTTATATCAGTTGTAACTACATTTCTTAGAGTAAAACTTCCATTAGATAAGGTATAGATATATAATTTACCATCTGGTGTATTTGCATCACCATCTACATCTGCATTATCTGCAACGACATATAAATTTCCACGTACGGCAACTTCCCTCGGACTTGTCATATCACTTGCTCCTGAAATTGCTGTATCTATAACTGTACCATCAACTATATCGTTTACACCAATAAAGCCTTCTAAATTGTTTCCAGATCTAGAGGCTTGATAAACGGTCTCTGTATCCTCATCAAAATAAATTCCATCTGCAGCAGAAGACACCGTGATTAAGGACTTAGTCGTTACACTCGTACTAGACGAAAAATCGTAAATAGAAATATTACCATTAGAATTATTTGATGCATATACCTTTACACTATCATTATTAGCCATTGAATTATCATCGTCATCACTACATGATGTAGAAAATAATAACAAGGCTGCTGATAAAGTACTAAATAAGGTTGCTCTTTGAATTTTCATGTTTTTTGTTTTTTTGTTTGTACTTTACCTACGTAATTATAGACTAGTCGGTTTTAAAAAATTTAAACACATTCAGAAACACGACACAAAAACCTAAGAATGAACGATTTAATTTTAGAATTTTATACTGCTTTAAATAATTGTGATGGCAATAAAATGGTTAAATGCTACCATGATGATGTAGTTTTTGAAGATCCAGCTTTTGGTATTTTAAAAGGTAACAGAGCTAAATCTATGTGGTTAATGCTTTGCGAGTCGCAAAACGGAAATGGTTTTAAAGTAGAACACTCAAATATTATAACTAACGAAAAGACAGGCTCTGCTCATTGGGAAGCACATTATACCTTTAGTAAAACTGGAAGAAAAGTACATAATAAAATTGATGCTACTTTTGAATTTAAGGATGGCTTAATAATTAAGCATACTGATGTTTTTGATATACACAATTGGGCTAAACAAGCTATTGGTTTTAAAGGGTTTTTATTTGGAGATATGTCTTTTTTCAAAAACAAACTACAAATACAAACAAATTCACTACTAGATAAGTTTATCAATAAAAAAAAGCTATCTAATTAATTAGATAGCTTTTTTGGAACAATGTTTCTTTTTAGGGACTTAGAGTTTACTTTATGTTTCATTGTATTAACTATACTTCAAATGTTATGCCATAAATTATATTTTTAACTGTTGGCTTCAACTTTTCCAATAACATTTTTATAAAACAATTTCATAAATTTAAAATCGGCTTCTATATCATCTGTAGGATAAAAAGGTTGTGATACTGTATTTTGTTTATTCTTAAAATCGAATGTATACATAATAATAGGAACATTGGCGGCTTTGGCTATGTAGTAAAAACCAGTTTTCCACTTATCTACTTTTTTTCTGGTACCTTCTGGAGATAAAGCTAGTCTAAACTCCTTTTTACCTTCGAACAATTTAGCAATAGCTTCTACTTTATTTTGTCCAGGTGTTCTGTCTAACGGCTGACCTCCTACGGCTCTAAAATAGTAACCAAATGGCCATATAAAGAGCTCCTTTTTTCCAATAAAATTAGTTTTAACCTGAGTAATTTTCCTTAATAAAAGAGAAATATAGAAGTCACTCCAACTGGTGTGAGGTGCTGCAATAATCACAGCCTTTTTTATAGAATCCTTTGAAAAATTGGTGTTACCAACCACTTTCCATCCCAAAACCTTAAAATATATTAATTTTGCTAACCAGCGCATTTTACATTTTTTTGTAAAGCTCTAAAAGCTTTTGTCTGGTTACCTTGGTTTTCCAGTTTTTACCTATTGCATTTTCCCAAAGTGGTTCTAAACTTAAAGCAACATCAATCATTTTGTCAAATTCATACGGCTCTAAATCTGCACAAATACCTTCAGGTAATTGAATATTGTGCTTTGCTTTCATTTGTTTAAAAATAGCGACACCTTCAGGGTAATATTCTTCTAAATGGTCAAAAACAATACAGTTTCCTATTCCATGTTTAATACCTAAAAGATAGCCTAAACCATAGCTTAATGCATGTGCTACACCTACTTGAGAGTACGCTATACTCATACCTCCATGCCAAGATGCCATCATCAATTTAGATTGCGCCTCTTCAGGCGATAATGTATCTTCTAAAAAGATTTCCTTACATAACTCAAAAGCTTTTTCTCCATAACTCTGACTAAAAGCATTTAAATATGTTCCATTCAGTGATTCTACGCAATGCACAAAACAGTCCATACCTGTATAAAACCATTGATCTCTAGGAACATCTTTTGTTAATTCTGGGTCTAGTATAACCTGATCAAAAGGTGTGTAATCACTATTAATTCCTAATTTACGAATAGGACCAGTTAAAATTGTAGTTCTCGATACTTCAGCTCCTGTTCCAGATATTGTAGGTATGCCAACATGATATATAGCCGGATGCTTTATTAAATCCCATCCTTGATAATCTTTAGATTCACCTTTATTAGTTAACATTAATGATACGGCTTTAGCAATATCCATTACTATTCCGCCTCCAATTCCAATAATACCAGAAGGCAATTCACTATACTCTAAAATGATGTCTTCTACTAATTGGTCTATTTGTGTAGTTTTTGGCTCTTCTTTTGTTGGTACATAAATAATTTTATCCTTGTAGGATAACGTAATTCTAGATGTTAACCAATGATTTCCTTTAAAAACATCGTCTACATAAAATATAAATGGTGCATTACGTCCTTTACGTTTTGTTGCGAGAATTTCATCGAGCTGATTGAAACTTCCTCGCCCAAAAACAACTCTGGACACCATTGGATAATTTTTATATATCATTTACTTTATATCTTTAACAAAAATAACAACTTCATTCATATTTACGACCTATTTAAATGAAATTGTAACTTTTCATTAAACAGCCCAATATGGTAGCCATCTACCAAGGCATGATTAACACTAATTGCAATTTGCATTTCTTTTTTAGATCCTACACTTTCCATTTTACTAAATGCGATTTTGGGAACAGAATCTTTAGCACCATTAAACGGTTCTTTATGACCTGTAAAATTAACCCAAGGTAACGATGAACAATGTACACAATCCATTGAATTAACTGGTGGAAATAGATCGTTAGTATTGAATACTCTTTCTTTTTCTTTTAAAAAATTATTTTGAAATTTAGTAAAATCCTCATCATAATTCACAAACGTAAACCCGAAGGTTTTATTAGGTCTCAGAATTGTTGGCGAGGCATGTATTGCATCATAAACCACTACGTCATTCAATTCGTTGATTCTATATTTTAAGTTCTCAACGTCATTTATTGCTTGCATCGTTGCATGCAAATATTTAACAAAAAACGACACGTTTTTATCACGCGATAATTTATAGGCTTTAGTCACATCTACTTTAAATGTGACCCCAAAATAAGGATCTACGAATGTGTTGAAAAACTCAAAATGAGCCTGTCTATTCCATGTATGTTTATCTAATACTCTCAATCTTTTATTTAAAAAAATCTAAAATTTCAGTTAAACAGGTTACTGTAGCATAACCAGATCCGTTGGCTTCCGTTTTAGTTACAGTTTCATGTTGCCAGGTTGTATGAAACGGAACATGAATTGCCTTTGCTCCCAGTTTTACTAAAGGTAAAATATCTGATTTTAGCGAATTACCAACCATTAAGAAATCCTCAGGAGCTATATCTAAATGATTTAATAATTTTGAATAGTTAGATTCCTGCTTTTCACTCAACACTTCTATATGATGAAAATATTTTAGCAAACCAGATTTTTCTAATTTTCGTTCTTGGTCTAACAAATCGCCTTTAGTGGCAACAATTAATCTATAATCTTTAGATAATACTTTAAGAACATCTTCTACACCATCTAATAACTCTATCGGTTTATTAATCATATCCTTACCGATTTTTAACATCTCTGCAATCACTTCATTAGAAACGGTATAATTAGATAATTCTAGAGCTAACTCAATCATAGAAAGAATAAATCCTTTTACACCATATCCATAGGTTGGTAGGTTTTTAATTTCCATTTTAAAAAGTTCTTGATCAATTTTGTTAGGTGTCTCAAAACGCGATAATAGTCGACCTGCTTCTTCTTCAGCAGCTCTAAAATAGGTTTCATTTACCCAAAGCGTATCATCAGCATCAAAGCCAATAACTTTTATGTTTTTGTAATTTACTTCCACAGTTTCTTCGCTCGTTCTAAATCCTCTGGTGTATCAATTTCTACACCTTGTATTGTGGTTTCAACCATTTTTATACGTTTTCCGTATTCTAAATATCTTATACATTCAATTTTTTCTGTAGCCTCAAGAAATTGCATTGGTAAGACAGCAAAATCTAATATCGCTTCTTTTCTAAAGGCGTAAATACCTTTGTGTTTAAAATATCGTGCCCCTACATTTTTATCTCTTGGAAATGGTATCGGACTTCTTGAAAAATAAAGTGCAAAATTTTGCTGATCAACTATAACTTTAACTGTATTAGGATTACTAATTTCATCCCAATCTTTTATTTCAACCATTAAAGAAGCTAAATCAATTTCTTTGTCTTTATCATCTTTAAATACATCAATGACTTTTGCCAGACTTTCGCGTTCTGTAAAAGGCTCATCACCTTGTACATTAATAACAATATCACAATCTATATGAGCTACAGCTTCTGCAATTCTATCACTACCTGACTCATGCTCTTTAATGCTCATTATAGCTTTTCCTCCGTTACTTTCTATTTCATTCAAAATGATTTCACTATCTGTTACTACATAAACTTCACTAAATAATTTAGTAGCTACAGTGGCTTCATATGTTCTTAGAATCACTGATTTTCCTGCTAAATTTTGCATTAGTTTACCTGGAAAACGTGATGCACTATATCGTGCAGGAATCATGGAGATTATTTTCATCTATATGAATTGTGTGAGTATTTTCAAAAATAAGATTTAAAATCGACTTTAAAAACTGATTTGATATATTGATACTTAACTGGAACTCGGTCGTATTTTTTTATAAACCTTATAGATGATATAAAAAATAAAAAGGACAAATAGTATTGCTAAAATTGGTAAAAATATAGACACAATAGACATCACTATGGACGACCCTGTTTCTATGGTAGAGACAATAGGGTTTCCAAAACCTGCTGTAGACACCGTAGAACCAGCACGCGTTATGCCTGCCGAACTCTTTACAGCAGCAGCCGTTCCTCCTCCTGCTATTATGGCTAATGCCCAAGTAATCACAGGACTTAAATCTGCAACTGTTGAGACCATAACTGCTGTTCCTGCTATGGTTGCTAATGGAATAGCAATAGTATCTAATGCGTTATCTACAATAGGTATATAGTAGGCAACTATCTCAACTAATGTGGCGATACCTAATGTTATAACAGCCGTTGTACTACCAATCCACAACCAAGATTCATTAAGTTCCCAAACATTGAAATAAGCAGCTAAACTTAAGGCAAATAATGGCAAAAACACTCTGAAGCCAACCGAAGCAGCAAGTCCGACACCTAAAAATACACTTAGAATTGTTTCCATAAAATTTTAATAAATTATTAAATATAACAAAAAGACGTTGCGCTACATTTAATGGTGCTTTTTTAATAGCACAAAATCAAAAGGCGTCCATAGACACGCTTTTAATCCTGCTTCCTTAAATCCATTATTTACCCAACTATTACATGTATTAATACAAGAATAGCTTCCCTTAGCTTTGTAGAAGTCATCTTTAGAAGTATATCCTTTATTATTAAGTGTTATTTTTTGTCCATCTTTATTCGTTTCAAAAGTATTCAATAAATAAGCATTTACCTTTTTTAATTCTGAAGCATTCACTTTAACTTCTATCCAATTTGAACGTTTTTCTTTATATCTCATTACATGCATAAGTGTTGAACTCTTGAGAATTAAGGCACTAAATGCATTTTTTAACGTAAGATCATTCCAGGTAGGTGTATTTAAATAAAAATTTTCATCTCCCCAACCAAAAGAAAAATACGCTTCAGGTTCAAAGTGTTTTAAATCTTTTAACACTAAACTATCTAAATTTTCTTTCGGAATTACAATATCTAAATGTACACCATTTGTAGATAAGTATATTGATTTACTAAAATCTGCATGCTGTTCTTTTCGGTCTATTGTAATATAACTCAGAATTAATGATATAATTAGATAAGTAAAAGGGATTAATAGTATATAAACAATCCATTTAAAAATCCTCTTTATTAATTTCATCTCAATCTACTATTAATCTTTCTCTACAAACATCTCATCCTTAAACCCAATTAAATATAGTTTTTCTTTGGCTCTTGTAATGGCTGTATACAACCAACGAATATAATCTCTATCCATACCATTTGGTAAATAAGGTTGTTCTACAAAAATAGTATTCCATTGACCACCTTGCGATTTATGGCAAGTAATAGCATAAGAAAACTTAACCTGTAAGGCATTAAAAAACTTATTATTCTTAACGCCTAAAAAGCGTTTGTATTTAGAGGGTTCTTCTTCGTAATCTTTAGACACTTCTTGGTATAAACGGTTAGATTCTTCATAACTTAAAGATGCGCTTTCTACATCAATAGTGTCTAAAAGTAAAACGGTTTCAAAGGGTTTCATATTAGGATAATCTACCATTTTCACCTTTACTTCGGCAAATCTAAAACCATATAATTCTTTTATGCTAAATATTTCAAGCACTTCAATGATATCGCCATTCGCAATAAAACCAGCTTCTGTTGTTGGTTTTATCCAGAAATAATTATTCTTCACAACCATGAGATAATCACCAGCAGACAATTCAGATTCATTAAACAAAATACGCTGCCTAATTTGCTGATTATAAGCATTCGCTCGTTTATTGCTTCTAACAATTATAGCCGTTTCTTCGTAACCATCATTGCTGTAAGCATCATTAATGGCATCCATAATTTCATAGCCATCTATAAGCCGAACACTATCCGTAAAGCCATTTAGATCAAATTTAAAACTATCATAAAAATTAGATTCCAATACAGCTCTTAATTCGGTTGCATTGCTAAGAATTCCTGAATCTTGTTCTTGTCTTACAACTTCATCTAATTCTATTCCAACAACGTCTTTATTGTAGTTTAAACTAAGCTTATTTTGATCTAAAGCTGGGCTTAAATCTGATTTTACGGGAGGCAATTGCGCCTTATCACCTATTAGTAATAATTTGCACTCATGACCAGAATAAACATAAGTCATTAAGTCGTCTAACAACGATGTACTCTCTATAGATTTAGAATCTGAAGGCGTATCAGGTATCATTGAAGCCTCATCTACAATGAAAATTGTGTTTCTATGCTTATTAGGTTGCATTACAAAATTAACGCCACCACCTTTATCTTTTTTAGGGAAATATATTTTTTTATGAATGGTAAATGCTTCCTTTTTAGAGTAATTAGAAATTACTTTAGCCGCTCTACCTGTTGGCGCTAATAAAACAGCACTTTTTTTAGCTTGCCATAAGTTAGATACTATAGTACCAATAATGCTAGTTTTACCAGTACCAGCATATCCTTTTAATAGATAAATTGAATTTTTATTACTGTCAAATAAAAATTGAGATAACTGCATTAACACCATATCTTGCTTAGATGTTGGTGTAAATGGAAATTTAGATTTTAATAAGGAATAAAATGCAGAAGCATTAGAAATCATAAAGAAATAATTATAGAGCAAGATAACATTATTCTCTTTTTTATAAGGCCATATTATAATAAGTTATAGTTTTTTAATTAATTTTATTTTAGATAGTTTTAACCAACAAAAAAAAATTGTAGATTTGCGTATACACCTTAATAAATAATAAACAACATGAATGTAATATTAGCAATTGTAGCTCTCATATTATTAACCATCGGAATTGTATGGGTAATAGACAAGTTTGTTCCTAAAAAAATTAAACCAATACTGAATTTAGTGTTATGGGCATTAATTATATTTTTAGGCTATATCACATTTAATTTAGTTTATGATGAAATTAAATTTAATCAACTTAAAGAAGAACGTTTTAAAATAGTAATTGAAAAACTTATTGATATTAGAGATTCTGAATTAGCATATAAAGATGTTAATGGAAAATATACCGATAATTTTGATGAATTAATAAAATTTGTAGAAAACGGACAAGTGCCTATTACGCAAAGACGTGACACGTTAGTATTAGATGAAGAAAGAACAAAAGCCTTTGGTGGTGTAGAAACTTTTAAAACTTTAACTTTAATTGATACCTTAGATTATTGGAATTTAAAAGATTCTATCTTTAAAGGAAGTGATCGTTACAAAAGCATGATGAATGTTGGTATCGGTAAACCAGGTGCCAAATTTACTTTAAAGGCAGGTAAATTAGATGAATACCCAGTTTTTGAAGCAAGCGTAGAAAAATCAGTCATCTTAGCTGATCAAGACAAAGACCTAATTGTAAAAGAAAACCAAGTCGTATCTGTGGATGGCGTTAATGGTTCAGCCTTAACAGTTGGTTCTATGGATGAAGTTTTCACTAAAGGAAACTGGCCAAAAAGTTATACAAACAAAGAATAGTTTGAAAACAAACAATATTAAAGAACTGTCCATTCAAATTAATTTGAATGGGCTTTCTTTTTGTATTCTAAATAGAACTACAAACGAGATTGAATTTTTAAAAACTATAGATTTTGAACAAAAGCAATTACCTGATGCTGTTCTTAATCATTTAAAAACAGAATTAAGCAGTAATACTGCGTTTTCTGAAGACTTCAATGACGTTTTAGTAATTCATCAAAACGAACTAGCAACGCTTGTTCCTGAAAAACTTTATGATCCCGAGAATAAAGTAGATTACTTAAAATTTAATTCAAAAATACTTCGAAACGATTTTATAACAGAAGATTATATTTCGGTTAATGATAGCGTTAATGTTTATGTACCTTATGTAAACATTAATAATTATATTTTTGAAACTTTTGGAGAATTTGTATACAAACACTCGTCGAGCATTCTTATAGATTCATTTCTTCAAAACCCAGAAACAAAGGAGGAAGAACCTGTTGTATATATAAATGTAAATAAAACGACGATAGAACTTTTAGTTCTTGAAAACAACAAACTTCAACTCTTTAATACATTTGAATATCATAGTAAAGAAGATTTTATTTACTATGTATTATTTGTGTTTGAACAATTAAAATTAGATGTTGAAACTACGACGACTCTGCTCAGTGGTAACATCGTTATTGGCGATCAAAATTTTGTAATGCTTTATCTCTACATTAGAAATGTAACATTTATAGACAAAACGTATAATTTTAATATTGTAGCAGAAACCGATAGACGTTATCTGCACCAACATTATGTAATCTTAAATTCCTTTTAATGCGTATAATATCTGGTTTATATAAAGGCAGACGAATTTCGGCTCCTAAGAAATTACCTGTAAGACCAACTACAGATATGGCTAAGGAAGCGCTGTTTAATATTCTTAATAATCAATATTACTTTGATGATATTTCAGTTTTAGATCTCTTCTCTGGAACCGGAAACATTAGCTACGAGTTTGCATCGAGAGGTACAGAACAGATTACTGCAGTAGATGCCAATTATGGTTGTATTAAATTTATTAATGAAACGGCAGAAGCTTTTGACATGAATATAAGCACCATAAAAAGTGATGTGTTTAAATTTTTAGAAAAGTCTAAGCAACAACATACCATCATTTTTGCAGATCCTCCATATGATTTTGATCTCGAAGCTTTTTCTAAAGTACCAGAATTAGTTTTTAAAAATGATTTACTAGAAGATCAAGGCATATTGATAGTAGAACATTCTAAACACACAGATTTAAGTCTGATAGATCATTATGCTTATTCTAAAAGTTATGGTGGGAATATGTTTAGCTTTTTTGAAAATAAGATCGAATAAAACAAACAAAGCTTCATGTAAAACATGAAGCTTGTTTAATTAAGCAAATCTATAAGCCGAATTCTGTCTCATGACGACAACTTTGTTGCGTCAGAGCCTTATCATTTATCTACGTTTACTATTACTAGCAAACTTTAGCTGCCTACCCTCTAACAATCGCGCGTGTACGCTCAAACGTTAGTATACATGACATTGCACCACATAGAGTTTACCTGGTTTCACTACAGCATGACCTGTACATACTTTCTGTTGCACTTTTCCTAGCCTTACGACTGGTGGCTGTTAACCACTATGATTGCACTATGGTGTTCGGACTTTCCTCAGAGACATTTATCGTCTCTGCGATAAGGCGATCTGCTTGGTGCAAAAGTACATAAATTGTTAATAACTCCTGTTAATTTTAACCTCTTAGAATGGACTATTAAAAGGTTATTCTTAAATTTGTTATGTAGATTAAAATTTATCATAATAGCATCGGAAAGATGCAGTAACTATTAAGTAAAATTTGGAACATTTCGTAGTATCAGCTCGTAAGTACAGACCACAAACCTTTAAGGATGTTGTAGGCCAGCAAGCTATTACAAATACTTTACTTAATGCTATTGAAAACAATCACTTAGCGCAAGCCTTATTATTTACAGGTCCTCGTGGTGTTGGTAAAACAACATGTGCACGTATTCTGGCTAAAATGATAAATAGTGATGGCGATACAAAAGAAGATGAGGATTTTGCTTTCAATATTTTTGAATTAGATGCTGCCTCTAACAACTCTGTAGATGATATAAGAAGCTTAACTGATCAGGTTAGGATTCCGCCACAAGTTGGGAAATACAAAGTATATATTATTGATGAGGTACACATGTTGTCTCAGGCGGCTTTTAATGCGTTTTTAAAAACTTTAGAAGAACCACCAAAACATTGTATATTCATTTTAGCGACTACGGAAAAGCATAAAATCATTCCTACAATATTATCACGTTGTCAGATATTTGATTTTAAACGCATTACGGTTGCCGACGCTAAAGAATATTTAAAATATATTGCCCAAGAACAAGGCATTACCGCTGAAGATGATGCGCTACATATTATAGCACAGAAAGCAGATGGTGCCATGCGAGATGCGCTTTCTATATTTGATCGTGTGGTTAGTTTTTCAGGTAAAAATTTAACAAGACAAGCAGTTACTGAGAACCTAAACGTTTTAGATTACGAAACCTATTTTACGAGTACAGATTTAATTTTAGAGAATAAGATTCCGGATTTGTTAGTGCAATTCAACACTATATTATCAAAAGGATTTGATGGTCATCATTATATAGCTGGTTTGGCCTCTCACTTTAGAGATTTAATGGTGTGTAAAAATCCGTCAACCATTCCGTTATTAGAAGTTGGTGAAGATACTAGTATTAAATATCAAGATCAATCACAGAAAACAACACATACATTTCTTATGGAAGGTATAAGGTTAGCTAATGACTGCGATCTAAAATATAAAACGAGTAAAAATCAACGCTTATTAGTTGAGTTAACACTTATGCAACTTGCCTCTATCACTTTTGATGGAGAAAAAAAAAATCTTAAGCACTTCATAATTCCGCCTTCGTATTTTAAAGCGAGAGGCATTACTCCTATTCCTGTTACTAAAAAACCTAAGATTGAAGGTGTAGCTCTTAACAATGCACAAGTAAAAACAGCAGAACAACCTAAACCAAAGGAGAGCATTGCGGCAGTTTCAGAACCAGTTATAGCAGTTCCTAAAATATCCATTAATAATCCTAAAAAATCCACTTCAGGATTATCTTTAAAAAGTATTAGAGAAAAGAAAGAACATCTTTTACGTCAAATGGATGTTGTAATTGATGAAGATGATTTACCAAAAGAACCTGTAACGCAAGAGGCGTTAGATGAAGCTTGGAAAATCTATACCGCTAAAATGGATAAAAAAGGCGAAAAAATTATGGCTTCTATTTTACAAATGGATCAGCCAAAATTAAAAGGCACAACTATTTATTTAACCTATTCTAACAATACTAACAAAATAGAATTAGAACGTGCAGAGTTTCCTTTAATGGCATTTTTAAAGAAACGATTACTCAATTACGATCTTAAATTAGATATTACAGTTAACGAAGAAATTGCTAAAAAATACGCATTTACACCATTAGAGAAATACGAGAAATTGAAAGAGAAAAACCCAAATATTGAGGTTTTACGACAAACTTTTGGATTAGATATATAGAATCTTTAGCATACAAAAATTGATAAACGCTGTTATAATATGAAAAATTTAATCTTATTATTTATTATCACAATCGCCTTTGCAAGCTGCGAAAACAGAAGAACACAAAGCCAAGCCCTATCTGAAAGCATTGAAGAATTCAAAAAAACAGTAAATTTTGAATCTAATGTTTTTATACCTGAAAACTATATAGAACGAGAAGTTGATACCTTAATGAGTAATGGTTATCGCGTAAAAATTAAAACGTATTCTGATATGACCAATACCGTTTTATTTTCTAAGATAAAAGATACGATCAATTACCAAACGCATTACAGAAATTTTAAATTCGATATAAGAGTAGAAAAACAAGGTCAACTTATTTATGAAGAAAGCTTTGACAAGGACAAGGCCAATAAGTTATTCGGTTATCGTGATGATTTTATAACAGAGTCTACTTTGCATAACTTCAATAAATTAGCAGTTTTACAATCTATACAAGTAGATGACGAACCTACATTAAAAAACAAAGTTCTTATAGATGTTAGGTATACCATACCAGAGACCAATCGCTTTGCGCTACACACCTTATATGTAAATGATAATGGCACCATCAATATGGTCCATGCAACACAGAATTAATTATGTTAGGACTAAAATTACCAACAGATCCACGATGGGTAAATATTGTTGAAAAGAATATTGAAGATATTTTAATTGACCATGCCTATTGTGAGCAAAAAGCTGCAAGTACAGCAATATCTTTAATTGTTGGTTTCCCAGAATATACAGAACTCGTTCAGGAAATGATTGAACTTGTTAATGAAGAAATGAGCCATTTTAAAATGGTACATGATTTAATTTTAGAAAAAGGTTGGACGCTTGGTAGAGATCGAAAAGATGACTACGTCATTGCTCTAATAAAGTTCTTTCCTAAAGGTGGCAGCAGAACAACCCAATTAGTACATAGACTTTTATATGCTGCTTTAATTGAAGCACGTAGCTGCGAACGTTTTAGATTACTATCTGAAGAATTGGAAGATAAAAAACTTGCCAAATTCTACCGCAAACTAATGATTAGTGAAGCAGGACATTATACAATGTTTTTAAACTTTGCCAGAAAATATGGAGACAGAAAAGAAGTTGATGATAAATGGGAGGCGCTTTTAGATTATGAAGCTGAGATTATGACCAACCTTGGTAATAAAGAAACTATCCACGGATAAAAAAAAGTCTTAACTAGCGTTAAGACTTTTTTTTATTATTTTATTGCACTACCTAGAGTTTCATTCCAAAACCAAATTGCAATACATGATTTTTTGCTTCAAAAGATGTTAAATCTTCATCTAAAATATTTAATACACCATAGGCTGCTCTTGCATCAATAAAAAATTCATCTGTTATCATAAATTCCACACCAACCACACCAGAAAAAGCAAACGTAGAAAAGGCATCTTTATCTTTCCATGTTTTTAAACTAAATTGCGGTCCTACAAGGAACGAAAAACGTTCAGACACAGGTAAATTTAAAAGAATTGGCAGATGAAGGTAATCTGCTCTTAATTCTTGAGCTTTACCGCCTTCAGCAGACCATTGTAATTCTGTTCTTAGTCCTATTTTCTCATTGAATTCAAAATCTACAAATCCAGCAAATGCGAATCCATTTCTGTGTTGATTTTCAAATTGAGCATCTGGCTTATAATCTAAATTAGAGACATTTAGAGCACCTCTAACACCATAGATTAAATCTTGAGATAGACCAATACTAGTAAATGAAACGAATAATAATACAAATAAATATTTTTTCATAATAATCAATTTGAGATAGCTAATATAAATTAAATTCTATATTTATAATATCATAAGCAGAAAAATCCGACAAACTACACTATTTAAACTTGTTTTTTTATACTATAACACTAGAAACAGTTTCATAATACATACTTTTTATTATTCCATCAGATAGTCCAATTTTTGGCACATAAATATCTTTTGCCCCACTCCATTTCATAGCAGAAAGATAAATTCTTGTTGCAGGAATAATTACATCTGCTCTATCTTGGTTTAGATTTAGTTTAGTAATTCTTTCCTCGTAAGAATAATTTTGAAGCATTTTGTAATAGCTTGTAAGATAAAAATAGGTTAAGGGCTTACCTGCATCTTTTCCAGAAATTTTAAAAATCTTATTGATGTTTCCTCCAGAACCTATTAATTCTATTTTTTCGTACTTTTTAGTATTCTCCTTAATCCACTTTTCTAAATCTTGCCAAGTTTCATTTTTCACAATATCATTTAATAATCTTACAGTACCAATTTTAAACGATCTAGATTGCTTTTTATCTCCATTATGAATGATTGAAAACTCTGTACTTCCTCCACCAACATCTACATATAAATATGTTTTGTTTGGATTTATAAAAGATTGTAAATCAGTTGCCGCAATTATTGCGGCTTCTTCTTCTCCATCAATAATTTCAATATTGATTCCACAAGTTTCAGCAATTTTTTGAGTTAACGGCCCACTATTTTTTGCTTCTCTCATGGCTGATGTAGCACATGCTTTATAACGTTTTACACCATGCGACTTTATAATTAAACTAAAAGCTAGCATGGTATCTAACATTCGTTCTTGATTATATTCTGAGATTTCTCCATTAAGAAAAACATCTGCCCCTAATCTAATTGGTACACGAACTAATGAATTTTTTTTAAAAATTACAGGCTCATCATCTTGTTCAATAATATTCGAAATCAATAACCTCACGGCATTAGATCCAATATCAATGGCTGCATATTTCTGTATCTTTAGCATATTATCCTTCTAAATTATTTATATAATATTTATAGGTATCAAATTGCGCTCTTACTTTTGGGTTATTATTTTTTCGATAACTATTATCTTGATTTTCGTTTATTACTCTTGCTTTTGTATTATCATTCCAACATATATCATACAAATGCTGTAGTTCTTGTTTAATATCTTCATCATATATAGGACAACTTACTTCTACTCTATTATCAATATTTCGTGTCATCCAATCTGCAGACGATATATATATTTTAGGATCATTCTGATTACTAAAAATATACAGACGTGTATGCTCTAAAAACTTGTCTATTATACTAATAATTTCAATATTTTCACTCATACCTTTTACACCAGGTACTATACAACACAATCCTCTAACGATCATTTGTATTTTGACTCCTGCTCTACTTGCTTCATATAATTTATCGATCATTTTATAGCTACTAATGCTATTCATTTTCAATTTTATATATGCTGATTTTCCGTTTTTTGCACTTTCAATTTCTTTATCTATTAATGCAAAAATCTTAGTCTTAGTATAGTGAGGTGAGGTTATAATATGTTTGTATCGGTTTACCTTATAGTTAACTTCAAAAAAATTAAATACTTTATTGACGTCTTTTAAGATTTTAGGATTTGCAGTCATCAGCGTAAAATCGGTGTAAATCTTTGCAGTAGACTCGTTAAAATTACCTGTACTTACAAATCCATATCGCACTATTTTTTCATTCTCTTCACGCTCTATAACACACATTTTACAATGTACTTTTAATCCTGTAACACCAAAAAGCATCGTAACACCTTCTGCTTGCATTTGCTCTGCATAATTAATATTTGCTGCTTCATCAAAACGTGCTCTTAACTCTATAGAAACAGTTACTTTTTTTCCGTTCTTTGCTGCGTTAATTAAAGAACTAGCAACGTGAGAAATTTGTGCTAATCTATAAATGGTTATTTTGATAGTTTTTACTTTTGGATCTAAAGCTGCTTCTCTTAAAAATTTAACGATATAAGAAAACGTATGGTAAGGTGTATAAACTAAATAATCTTTTTTGGCAATAGTACTAAAAATACTTTCCTCTAAACTAAGCCCTCTTACTGGTAATGGTTTAATTTTTTCATAGAGTAAATCTGTTCTTCCCAAACTTGGAAAACTCATATAATCTCTACGGTTATGATAACGACCTCCAGGAATTATACTTTCCTTTTCATCAATTCCCATATGTGTTAATAGAAACTCTAATGTATCTTTTTCTATACTTTTATCGTAAACGAACCTAACAGGAGCTCCACTTTGCCTATCCTTTACACTCTCTGTAAGTTTATCTATAAAACTTTTGCTTAAATCACTATCAAAGTCTAACTCACCATCTCGAGTTATCTTTATCATATGTGCACTTATAGAATCGTAATTAAATATATTGAAAATTTCATCTAAGCAATATCTTAGTATATCATCTAACATTATAATGTAATTACTTTCACCTTTATTAGGTAAAACCACAAAACGATCCATAGCTGCAGAAATCTCTATCAATGCAACTTGATCTTTTAAATTCGGGCTAGACATTTTTACCGTTAGGTAAGCAGAAATATCCATTAACTCTGGTAAAGCAACTTCTTCATTAAGCATTATAACTACTAATGCTGGACTTATCTCTTGATAAAAATAGTTCATTATAAACTCATGATGATTTTCATCAATCTCAGTTTCATTTATAATATGT
The DNA here is from genome assembly GCF_045765065.1 of Winogradskyella sp. 4-2091. Classification (NCBI taxonomy): domain Bacteria; kingdom Pseudomonadati; phylum Bacteroidota; class Flavobacteriia; order Flavobacteriales; family Flavobacteriaceae; genus Winogradskyella; species Winogradskyella sp. 4-2091. The sequence goes on along the minus strand of NZ_JBJKOD010000007.1, from coordinate 5,313 downwards.
ATATTTTCTTGTTGTAGTTCTGCTTCTATTTCTTCAAGAATCTCTACACTATGACCTTGCTGCTCAATAACTATTTTAGTTATTTCCTCTAACAAATCACCAGCTTTAATTCCACCTAACTCACTTTTACCGCCTTTACCGGCTTCATATATTCTTTTTACAGTAGCATATCTAACTTTAAAAAACTCATCTAAATTATTAGAAAATATACCAAGAAATCTTAAGCGCTCTATAAGAGGCACATTTTTATCTTCTGCTTCTTGAAGAACACGTTCATTAAATTTTAGCCAACTAAGTTCTCTATTAATATATATGTTTTTGTCTTTAGTCATTTCTTAATTCCTTAGGAATAATTATAAGTTCTGTTGTTCCTTTTTCTAAATCTTGCCAACTCTCAATATTAAATTTTATAGTAATTAATCCGCTAGTAGGAAGATTGTCTATAAATCTATCACCAAATATATTAGAAATAGATGTGAAAGCATGGTTGTGACCAAAAATCATTATGTTATTTAAGGTGTTTGATAAATTTTTAATAAATTCTATAACATTTCTACCATCAAAATCATACAATTCTTCAACTACAGAAATTTTTTCATTTGGAATTTGAAGTATTTTAGTAACAATTCTACACGTACTCAATGCTCTGTTTGCTGGGCTTGAAAATACTTTCTGTGGCAAATATTTATTTACAACTAATTGATTTGCAACCAATATAGCATCATTTTCCCCTCTACTTTGTAAAGGCCTTTCACGATCTATTACATCATACTTCCAAGATGATTTTCCGTGCCTAATTAATGTTATAGTTTTCATATTATTACGATAAAACGCAAATTTATCCGACAAAAGGTTGTGTATCTCCGATTTAACGAGTAAATTGCCCTCTTAACTCTAAAGTTTGTGTATGGTTTAAGTTATAAGTTACTTTTGTTACGTAAAATTAATGTAAATGATCCCAAATCAAAAAATATATTAATCCATTAATTATATTTCATTTACACTAGTATTATTTCCCTCTATATTTTAACAAAAAAAACGAATAATATTATTATTCAGTGCTAAAAATGTTTAGACTCAAACTCCGTTTGCTGTTTAAATTTTTGGTGGATTTATAATATCATAGACATTTAAGTTATGATAAAAAATATGGAAAAAAAATACAATTGTATTTCTGTCGTAAAATTTGCAAAAGCTATGTTCATAGGCTTACTTGTTGTTTTACCAAATTTATTAATTGCTCAACAAGCACCATCAATTCAAACGGGTGTTACTTTTCAGTGGTTAGAGGCTACACAACCAGATGGCACATATCCTGCGACCATTGAGTCTGTGACTATTGACGGCCAAGTTTATAATTCATTTGTTGTTCCAACCGATTATGAAATGACACGCGTAGGTCATAATGGCCATTCTCATAACCATATAAAGGAAAATTCAGCTACTATATTTAATGACAGTAGTGACCCACTTTGGCACAATGCAGCATTGTCTGCTTTTCAAGATAAAAATCTTAATCACTTTTTCTCGTGTAGTAATAATGGTAGAAATATTTGCCTTGATTTTGATGCCGTGGCAACCACAGATGCGCAAAAACAAACTATTTTTTATAATCCATCAATACCTGCTAATGAAGGTGGTGTACTAGCTATTACTGAGCGTAATGCTAACAACTGTTATCATATTGCAGTCTTTGGAACTCCAGTAGGCGGTGGAGCCGAGCAATTTTTAGGTGAAACTTTTGTAAGGTCTAATAATAATTCCATAAATGGTGCTTTCTATCCTCCTAATCAAATACCCAATTCAGGAACAGATTATTGGTTAACAGATCGTACTGTAGAGCAAAATAAAACTCTTGGTATGGCTTTATTTTATTTAAGTGATATTGTACCTATTGGATCAAAAATCACAAAAATAGAATTTAACGCATCTACAAATGATCATGGTGATGGAAAATTTTTAATAATGCAAAAATACGCTGTTGATAACCATCAAATTAATTGTATTAATGAACGATATTCTGGCGATTTAAAATTAACGAATAATGCTCCTGAAAATTCTACTTATACTTTAGTCTCTGCTCCAACACCTGCAGGAGACTTTTTTGAGTTTAATACAGATGGAACATACACATACACACCAACAGCAGATTTTACAGGTGAAGTAAGTTTCGAATACAGCGTATGTCTACCATCTCCAAACCAAACAGTTTGTGATCAAGCATCTGTTTTTATGAATTTTGTTGACTTACCCCCTAACCCAACATACACCGTTGATTGTAACGTTGCTGGTGATTTTACTATAGAAGTGACTTCTCCTTTAGGTACAGAGTTTGAATACAAACTTAATGGCATGGCATATCAAAGTTCGCCTACATTTACTGTACCTACTGGTGCTTATAATTTAGTAATTAAAAATGTTAATTCTAATTGTGAAAAATATTTTACAGATAACCCAATCATGGTTTCTAACATGAAGATTACTGCCGACATTACTGATGTTTCTTGTAAGTTAGGTGATGATGGAGCAATCGATATTTCTGTATCAGGTGGTACTACACCATATACATATAGCTGGAGTAATTCTGCAACATCTGAAGATTTGAGTAACATATATGCAAACACCTATACAGTAACCGTTACTGACGCCAATGGATGTACTAAATCTGAAAGTTTTGAAGTTGAACAACCAGCAGAAGAGTTGGCTGTTGAAGTAGATTGGATAAAACACGTAGACTGTTTTGGTAACAATTCTGGAGATTTTAAAGTTGAGGGTTCTGGTGGAACACCTCCTTACTTATATTCTGATGATGGTGGGCTAACAACTCAATCTAGTGATTTCTTTGCACCGCCTTACTATGCTGGTAATTATACCATTACAATTATTGATTCCAAAGATTGTACATCTACAGTTGATTTAGAAATCACAGAACCAGATGAATTAATTGTCACGGCCTCTTCAATTACAAATGTTGAATGTAATGGCGATAATACAGGTGCGATATACTTAAATGTAGAAGGTGGAACTCCACCTATTTATTACACGTGGGATGACGGTTCTACAAATGATAACCTTACAAACCTTAGTGCAGGTACTTATAATGTAACTGTTGCCGATTATTATGGGTGTTCCGTTTCCAAGAGCGTAACCGTTTCTGAGCCACCATTTAAAAATCTTAATTCAGAAATTTATGCAGCAACATGCAATAATGCTGGTACTTTTGATGATGCTTCAGATGACTTTATTACATTTACTATAGAACCAGATGCTCCGACTGACTATTTCCAACACCCTTACACCTATAATGTAACTGCAACTCAAAATGGATCTCCTGTTAATGTTTACTATAATAAAACTCTATATACCTCAGATTCAAACGTAATTTCTGAAGAAATTGCAAACAATGTGAGTTATGGATATTCTACAGATTTTATAATTCATAATGGTGGTCTAGGATTGGGAGATTTTGTAATTACAATAACCTCTAACCCATGTGGATTAACAGAAACATTGAATCTAACAAATCCTGGGACGTGTTCAGAAAATTGTGTGCCTGAAGCTACAAATCAGCAAGTTACGTACACTTTTGAATCCGATTTTATTTTTACTGATATTGATGAGTTCGCTGTAAATATTCCAAAATTTGATCCTGGTAGTACAAGAACCTTAACACAGGTTGACGTAAGTTATTCAAGTGAATTTAGAAGCGCACTGCTTTTTGAAAACACAACCACTAATGGGTTTGTTAGAGGCGCAATTGACGCAAATGTATCTTACTCTATTGGCAGTCTTAGTGCTATTACTGCAAATCTTGAATTAGCTAGAACAAATGGTTACGCAACTTCTCAATATATTCCAATTAATGAAGAAGTTTTAGTTCCAGCTGAAGGTAATTGGCCTGGAGATAGTATGCCATCTGAATCTACATATAATGGAATGCAGGAAGCATTTAATCTATTCGTTTCTAAATCATTTTTATTAGGTATTGATCCTACAAATAATCCATTATGGGTCACAAATATCATTAATGACCCAACTACAGATGACGATATTGTTTATATACTAGATACAACTTTGGATAGCGGAAATTCCGTTTACACCTCTGTTAGTGACCTTGGCAACTTTATTGGAACTGGTGTTTTACCTTTAAATTTTGAAACAAATAGTAACTCCTCTTCATCTTCTACAGGTAGTAGTTTAATAAACTTTATGAGTAATGCGCGTTATAAATATGAAGTAACATATACATATAATGTTAGTGAAAGTATTGTAATTGGGACTATAACACCTACAAATGCGAATTGTAATGGTGAAGCTTCAGGTAGTGCAACAGCATCAGTTTTTGGTGATGCAACACCTTTTACTTATATATGGTCAAATTCTGAAGGTAATCCTATTGGAACGAATTCTCCAACATTATCCAATGTTGTTGCTGGAACATATTCTCTTAAAGTTATTGATGCTAACGATTGTGAAGTTACGAACAGTGTAACAATTTCCGAACCTAGTGCTCTAACGGCAAATTTTGTTTATAATAATAGTGTAAAGTGTTTCAGTGAAGAAACCGGTAGTATAAAATATATAGGCGAAGGAGGTAGTCCTCCTTATAGTTATTCTATAAATGATGGATCAACAACTCAATCTGAAAGTTATTTTGAAAATCTGGCAGCAGGTAATTATACATTTACTGTAATTGATGCTAATGATTGTGAATACACTATTGATTTTGAAATAACAGAACCTGACGCTTTAAATCTCTCTGTTACTAAAGTAGATGCAACTTCAATCGAAGGTTGTGATAACGGTTCAGCGGATGCTTCTACAACTGGTGGAACAGCACCTTATACTTATTTATGGTCAGCCTCTGCCTCTAATCAAACTACAGCAAATGCTACTAACTTACCTGTAGGAGATCATACTGTTGTTGTTACTGATGCTAATGATTGTACGACTTCACAATCTATAACTATTTCTTGTACGGACGATTGTGATATTGTTACAAATTCTGGAACTATTACCAATGTTTTATGTAACGGAAACGATACTGGTGCAGCAACTGTGTCAGCGAGTTCTGTGATTAATCCTACGGCTACTTTTACTTTTACATGGTCTAATGGCGATATCGATGCTGGTGTTACTTCGAGTACGATAGCTGATGTCATTGCTGGGAACTATAATGTGAGTGTTACTATGGATGGATCATCTTGTGATCCTGTGGTTCATAATATTTCTATTACACAACCTTCGGAAGCGTTGAGTGTGTCTATTGATAAAGTTAATGCAACGTCAGCTCAAGGCTGTGATGATGGTACG